>NZ_JAYESN010000045.1:0-38362 GCF_034860625.1 Lamprobacter sp. | reverse complement strand
CTGCGCAAGAACGGGCCGTCGCACAGTTGGAGTGTATTGTCGAGCGATCGGTCTCGCGGGACGAAACCTTGCTCGGTGATCGCGCTTTTAGCATACTCACGCGCAAGCAGCGTTCCCTCGTCGTGTTTCCGGTCGTTCCTCTCTTCCCGATGTGTCGTAGACCCTTCCGAAATGCTCGTCATACGCCTGCGTTAACATTGGTTCGATATCACACAAGAGGATGCCTTCATGGCGACAGGTACCGTTAAGTGGTTTAGTGATGAAAAGGGTTTTGGCTTTATTGCCCCGTCCGACGGCAGCAAAGACGTCTTCGTCCATCACAGCGCCGTCCAGGGCGGCGGATTCAAGACCCTCGCCGAGGGACAAACCGTCTCCTATGAGGTTGAGCAGGGTCCGAAAGGCCCGAGTGCAGCCCAGGTCGTGCCCCAGTAAGTTCGGTTTCCAGCGAGCCGCAAACTGGTTGAAAAGCCTCTTCTGTGAAGGGGCTTTTGCGTTTTTAGGCGGTTGAGCGATGGCGAAGCCCGAGATCGTCAACTACCCCGGCATGAATGCAGCAATTCAATGGGGTCTATTGTCTTGTGGCGGCGCAGGGTCTAGCGTTCCGGGTATGTACATCCGCCGCACCCAGACGCGCAACACCGCCACCGGCGAGCGTTACTTCACGCACCGGCTGGTGCGCTCTGAGCGCCAGGGCGGGTGCTCGCCTCTCGCCTCTCGCCAAGATTGAAGCGCCATACAAAGGACCGCACTTCCACGCCATTTAGGCGCCCTATGAGCGCCGTTCGCATCACCCTGACTCTGGCAGCGACACGATCCTATGAACCGACCCCTCCGCTACCTGCTCCTCGCCCTCCTCGTCTTCCTGAGCGCGCCGACGTTCGCCAGCGCACCGCCCTTGGTCGACGCCCAGTGGCTCAAGGCCAACCAGGACCAATCGGACCTGGTCGTGCTGGACATCCAATCAGCGAAGGATTATCAGCGCTTCCATATTCCAGGTGCAGTGAATGCGCCCTATGATCGTTGGCGCACGCAGCCGCCGAAGCCAAACGGCAAGGCGGCTGCTCAATCGAACGCGAAGACCAACGCGATTGCCAACGCCAGTGAGCTGACATCGATGTTGCCTCCGGGCGCGCAGCTCGAAGCCATGCTCAGCGAGCTTGGCGTGAGCAACGACGACCACGTCGTCATCGTCGCAACCGGGCGCGGAGCCAGCGACCTGGCCGCTGCCGCCCGCGTGTTCTGGACACTCAAGGTCTTGGGGCATGAGCAAGCGAGCCTGCTCGATGGCGGCCTGGTCGGCTATGCCGATACCGGTGCCCCGCTCGCGCGTGGAAGTGAGCAGCGCCCTGCAACCGATTATCGAGCAGCGCTCCAACCCGAGCTGGCTCCCGACGCCCAAGCCGTCCGCGCCGCGCTCGCCGCGAAGACGCCGCTCGTCGATGCGCGCAGCGAAGGTGAGTTCGTTGGCATCTACACCGGTGACGACGCCGAACGGCCCGGTACCATCCCCGGCTCCCACCATCTGCCGCACGACTGGATCAGCGACAGCGGCTCCGGCAAGCTGCGCAGCCCAGGCGCACTCAAGGCGCTGTTCGAAGCCCGTGGCGTCGCCACCGATGGCGAGCAGATCCACTTCTGCCACAGCGGCAATCGCGCTGCATTGACCTGGTTCGCGGCCTACGCAGTGCTCGGCAACGAGGATGCCCTGCTCTACGATGGCTCGATGATGGAATGGGCGCGCGACGACAACCTCCCGATCAGCGCCGAGATCGAGCTTTGCGACGCCTGCTAAGCTAAGGCACAGATCCACTCTCACCCGAGGCTCGCCATGGCCGCTACCGCAGAGCGCATTGCCGACACAGCAGCATCAGCACCCATGCCGGCTCCTAGAAGCCGAGCCGTGCAACCCGATGACCAAGTCGTCCTGCTCAATCATGCCGACTGGAGCGATTACGAGCGTCTGCTCGAGATCCGTGGTGAATCCGCAATCCCGAGGCTGACCTTCATCGACGGAGTACTGGAGCTGATGACGCCATCCTGGTATCACGAGGCTGACAAGAAAACCCTCGCTCGGCTGATCGAGACCTGGGCAATTGAAGTCGGGGTTGCGATGGATGGAGCAGGCTCCTGGACCATCAAGTCGAAGCTCGCCAAACGGGGTGCCGAGCCCGACGAGTGCTATCTGCTCGAGCCCATCGAGACGGAGCCCAGCCGACCGGATATCGCCATCGAGGTCGTGCGCACCAGTGGCGGGCTGAACAAGCTCGATGTCTATCGCGCGCTCGAGGTACCGGAGGTCTGGTTCTGGCAGCAAGGCCGGCTTCAGTTCTACGGTCTCGAAGGCGACCAGTATCAACGGCTGGAACGGAGCGGCAAGCTGCCGCAGCTTGATCCAACGCTGATCGAATCCTGTATGGTCGCGCCGACCCAGACCGAGGCCATCCGTCAACTGCGCCGCGCGCTGACTACAGCAGGCTGAAACGCACCCAGCCGCCCTAAGCCCCGATCAGACTCTCTGCACCGGTCACCCTGCTTTACCTCAGACTTCACCCTATAAACATAAACCGCAGATGACACAAAGCTCTAACAGATTCAGCAAGGCTCACAACAAGTGAAGTATTCACCGGATATGCGCGGCACTACTGAAACGTCTCTTTATTCTGCGCCTTACTGCGCGCATCCGACTTCGAGATGAGCCCGCGCTTGAGCAGCTCGGCCAGGTTCTGATCCAGGGTCTGCATGCCGTGCGCTTGGCCGGTCTGGATCGAGGAGTACATCTGCGCGATCTTGTCTTCGCGGATCAGATTACGGATCGCGGGGGTGCCGATCATGATTTCGTAGGCGGCAATGCGACCACCGCCGGTCTTTTTCAGCAGCGTCTGCGAGACCACCGAGCGCAGGGATTCAGAGAGCATCGAGCGCACCATGGTCTTCTCAGCAGCGGGAAAGACATCGACGACACGGTCGATGGTCTTGGCGGCTGAGCTGGTATGCAGGGTGCCGAACACCAGATGACCGGTCTCAGCGGCAGTCAGCGCCAGCCGAATGGTCTCCAGATCACGCATCTCGCCGACCAGGATAATATCTGGATCTTGCCTCAGCGCCGAGCGCAGCGCCTCGCTGAAGCCGAGGGTGTCGCGGTGCACCTCGCGCTGGTTGATCAGACAGCGCTTGCTGACATGAACGAATTCGATCGGGTCCTCAATGGTGAGGATGTGCGCGTATTCCTTATCGTTGACATAGTCGACCATTGCCGCGAGTGTCGTTGACTTGCCGGAGCCGGTCGGTCCTGTCACCAGCACCAGACCTCGCGGCACATCGACAATGCGTTTGAAGATCTCAGGTGCCTTGAGATCGTCGAGCGTCAGCACCTTCGCGGGAATGCTGCGGAAGACCGCAGCGGCGCCGCGCTTCTGGTTATAGGCATTGACGCGGAAGCGTGCGACACCGGGGATCTCGAAGGAAAAGTCGGTTTCAAGGAACTCCTCGTAGTCCTTGCGCTGCTTGTCGTTCATGATGTCGTAGATCAGCGCATGCACGGCGCGATGCTCGAGCGCGGGCAGATTGATCCGACGCATGTCGCCATCGACCCGGATCATCGGCGGCAATCCAGCCGATAGATGCAGATCCGAGGCGTTATTCTTGACCCCGAAGGCCAATAGCTCAGCGATATCCATAGCAGACTCCTGAACAGTCAATGCGACTCGAACGTCAGCGCTGCCGCGGTCGCCAGACAGTTTCCCGGTGTTGCAGCCCTCGCTGCAGATACGGCCTGAGACCGCTGCTTACCCGCATCAGCTTATCGCCGACTACGTGCGGCTCGCACTGTCTCGGCCGTGATCTCCCCAGCCTCGACGCGCTCGGCCTTGGCTAGCACTTCAGCCTCAAGCTGATCCTTGAACTGCTGAATACGCTGGCGTAGCTCGAGATCGGTGACGCCGAGGATCTGCGCGGCCAAGAGGCCAGCATTCTTGGCACCGTTGATCGCCACCGTGGCCACGGGAACCCCAGCCGGCATCTGCACGATCGACAAGAGCGAATCCTCACCCGAGAGCGCAGACGATTTGACCGGGACGCCGATCACTGGCAACGCAGTAATCGCTGCGACCATCCCCGGTAGATGAGCGGCACCACCCGCACCGGCGATGATGACACCCAGCCCGCGCTCGGACGCCTGCTCTGCATAGCTGTAGAGACGCTTCGGGGTTCGATGCGCCGAGACAATCGTCAGCTCATACGCCACCCCAAGCTCGCCAAGCACATCGGCCGCCGCCTGCATCACGGGTAGGTCAGAATCGCTGCCCATGATGATGCCGACCTGTGGATTCCTGGTTGCCATCCTGATCACTCCGCCCCGCTCTCACTCCCGATCTCAATCAAGGCCCGCACCTGCTCGGCCTTGCGCCGCGCCGACTCGATATCGGCATCCAACACCGTCACATGGCCCATCTTACGGAAGGGCCGAGTGGACGCCTTGCCGTATAAGTGTACCGAAACGCCCGGGATCGCTAGCGCAGCGCGCAGGCCGCGGATCACTGGCGGCCCTGATTCACCCGGCTCGCCAAGCAGATTGATCATCGCCGCCGGGATCAGCTGATCGGTTGCGCCGAGCGGCAGCCCCGTAATGGCCCGCAGATGCTGTTCAAACTGATCCGTGATACAGGCCTCGATGGTGTAATGGCCCGAATTGTGGGTCCGTGGCGCAACCTCATTAACCAGCAGTTGCTCATCTCCGGTCAAGAAGAGCTCGATGCCAAAGATGCCGACGCCCTCCAGACCGCTCACCGTCTCAATCGCCAGGCGTCGAGCCGCCTCCGCCGTCTGCGCCGAGATCCGCGCCGGCGCGAGCAACATCTCAAGGATATTCTCGCCTGAGCGAAAGCACATCTCCACGGGCTGATAGCTGCGTACCTCGCCATCTTGGCCACGCACCACGATCACCGCCAGCTCCTTCGCCGCTGGAATAAAGCGTTCGATCAGCGAAGGCAGGGGTAGCGCTTGCGCTACATCCGCCGCAGATTGCATCACCACCACACCACGGCCGTCATAGCCACCGCGCCGTGCCTTCTGCACCAACGGATAGCCAAAACCTGCGAACTGTTCCTTATCTGAAGGATCGACCTCAACGAAATCCGCCGTCGGAATGCCGAGCCTTGTCAGCAACTGCTTTTGCCGCAGTTTGTCCTGAATCTCGCCGAGTAGCGCCGCGGAGGGTTGGATCTGATGCCCTGCTGCGGCGATCTTTGCCAGGATCTCAGCGTCGATATCCTCGATATCGAAGGTGATGACATCCACTTGCTCGGCAAGCTGTTGCAGCGCAGCAGGATCATGCGAATCCGCAACGATCTGATGCCCCGAGACCTGACCAGCCGGTGAGCCCGGCGTCGGATCAAGCACGATGCAGGTGCAGCCTAGGCGCTTCGCCGACTTCACCAGCATGCGCCCAAGCTGTCCACCGCCGATGATACCGATGCGCGAGACGGGAAAGGGATAGTGATCCAGCGACGAATGCTGCTGAGACATAGTTTGAAAAGCCTAAAAAGGCACAGCTGTAAGGATCAGACCCAGAGATCAGGCCCAGGGCTCAGACCTAGGGCTCAAGCCTAGGCTTCAGGAGGTTTGCGCGACTAAACGCTCGCGGAGACGGGCAAAGTTGTTCTCGGCCTCGGCCAGCCGCGCACGAATCTCGGGCTCGTAGTCGATCGCGAAATCGAGAAAGGTACGCGCAACCAGCGACAGCTCTCGCCCCCGCGAATAGACCAGATGCCAACGGCGCATAATCGGAAACCCCTCAACATCCAACAGCGCAAGCCGTCCACCGCCACTCTCCAGTGTCAGCGAATGCAGCGACAACACGGCGATACCCAGACCGCCGACAATGGCGCGCTTAATCGCCTCGTTGCTGCCAAGCTGCATGCGCACACGAGGCACCAAGCCAGCCGCGGCGAACTGCGCCAGCACCGCATCACGAATCCCGGAGCCAGGCTCGCGCAGGATGAAGTTCTCATCCGCAAGCGCATTTAAGGGTATCGAGCATTGCCCGGCAAGCGGGTGCTCAACACTCGCGACCATGACCAGAGGATTCGGCGCGAACGGAATGGTCTGGATCTGATCGCTCATCTCGCGCGGCTGCCCCATCACGTAGAGGTCATCGTCATGACCCATCAAACGCTCAAGGATATTCTCGCGATTCGTGACCTTGAGCGAGACGTCGATCCCAGGGTAGACCTGACAGAAGGCGCCGAGGATCTCGGGCGCCACATACTTGGCCGTCGTCAGTACGCCTAGGCGCAGCCGACCGCGCTTCAGGCCTTTCAGGTCGGCGAGCTTGATCTCTAGATTGGACAGCGTGCTCAGAATATCCCGACAGGCGGCATGCACCTCACGCCCCGCATCAGTCGGTTCGATCGTGCGACCAACATGTCGAAACAGCGGCGAGCCAATCGCCTCAGACAGCTTCTTGATCTGCATCGAGACCGTCGGCTGTGTCAGAAAAAGCTCTTCTGCGGCGCGAGTAAAGCTGCCCAACCGGACGATGGCCTCAAGCAGTTGGAGCTGGCGCAGCGTGGTATGCCGGATCAGGTAGTCTGAGCCATTGCTACCGGTACTGGTCCGAGTATCAGCGGCGTCTGAAGCGGGGCTTTGCGGCATCGAGCTATGACGGCTGCTTCCAGCCGGCACACCCTTAGGCTTACGTCCGGCCATCAGACCCTGTCCTTCGCTCGACAAGCGCTGTGCCAAGATCATCCTGCCGGCGCATTAAGGAACCTGAATTAGCTGAGCATGGGGCGGGCGCTGAGGAAATCGCTGGCGCTGTTTCGCAGCACAAGGCAGCGCATCAACACCGCCTAATCCACCCCATCGCAGGCTCAATCTGGCCAGATCCGTTGACCGCTTTGGAAGGGATCATCGGTAGAGGGGTTCTGCGCACGCGACTCACTCGCCAGCGCTGCCGCTCCGAAGACCGGCGGCCATGAGGCAGAGGACGACTGTTTACTTCGCCTGGTTGTAGATGCCGCCTTGGCCGGAGCCTTTTTCCGCGTCGCGCCACCTGAGGTCGTCGTGCTTGCGGTGCCTGCTGCAGGGGCTGGCGCCTCAGCCGGCGCAGATAAGATCGTGTCTTCGCTCATCATCCATCCTCCAACGGATACAAGAGGAACAACCGACTGAGGGCAATCTGGCCTGACCAGCCGGCTGCGCGCTAAGCATCAGCGCGACCGCCGAGCAATGCATCGACCTCCCGAGCAAAGGCACGAAGCCGCTCATCGACTTGCTGAGCGCCCGCTTCGGCAGCCTCTTCGGCAAATAGGGTCAAATTCGCGTAGGTGCGGCCAAAGCTCAGGTTTGGGTAGACCTCGGTCGACTCGGAAAGCTCCGCAACGCGGTCGAGAAACTCCCGCAGCGGTTCATAGTTGTCGAACTCGACGCGTCGCTCGAGCCGCAAGGGACGCTCGCGCTCGCGCCAAGGATGACCGCCCGTTTCAGTGCCGGCTGTCGACATCAGAAGTAGGCCCGCTCATCTGGCTGGTGTCGCGGTACCCCAAGCGCCTCGAGCCAGGTCTCGATCTCGGCGGCATGATGCCGTTCGTCTTGCAGCAGTCCATTGAAGAACTCGGCATTCTCATGGTCGCCGATGCGCCGGCAGAAACGCGTCGCCTCGTCATACAGGGCGACGATCTCGGACTCGAGCACCGCGTCCTGGCGCAGGAGATCAACCAGATTGCGCGCGACATTCGCTGGGCGTAGCTGCGAGGCATTCGGTGATACACCAAGGCCAAGCATACGCTTGACCAGACGTTCGGCGTGCTGCATCTCCTCGACGGTTTCGCGTCGAAACCGATCGGCGGCCTCGTTCAGGCCCCAGGCCTCAGTGAGTGCAGCCTGGGTCATGTATTGCTGCACAGCCGAATACTCAAGGCTCAGGGCTCGGCCAAGGTAGCCGAGCGTGCGCGGATGAACGGTTGCGTGACGCATGCGTCGGCTCAATCAGCTCCGCCACCACCCGTCGGCAGCACCGGCTCTACCTCGCGGTGCGGGCGGGCAATGATGTGCGCAGCTACCAGACCGTCACCGACCCGCTCGCAGGCATCGGCACCCGCGCGCACAGCAGCGTTGACGGCACCGGTCTCGCCGCGCACTAGCACGGTGACATAGCCACCACCAACAAACTCGCGACCGATCAGCCGAACCTCGGCAGCCTTGGTCATCGCATCAGCCGCTTCGATCGCCGGCACCAGGCCGCGCGTCTCGATCATTCCGAGGGCAATGCCCATCGTCTCGTTTGCCATCGAACTTCTCCTAGTGTTGACGCGCCGGGTCCTGATGGACCCGTTTCGCGATCGTATCAATGACGCTAGAGGCAAGCCCTTCAGAGGCCTGACTCAGGCGCAGCCAGCCGCCCAAGGGCGGGATCGGATGCTAAGCCGGCGGATGCCCGGACTCAGTCCGCTGAGGCACCGCTACCCGTCGGCAGCACCGGCTCCACCTCGCGGTGGGGACGGGCAATGATGTGTGCGGCCACCAGACCATCACCGACACGCTCGCAGGCGTCTGCACCAGCACGCACAGCGGCGTTGACGGCACCGGTCTCGCCACGCACCAGCACGGTGACATAGCCACCACCGACGAACTCACGGCCAATCATTCGCACCTCGGCGGCCTTTGTCATCGCATCCGCGGCCTCGATTGCCGGCACCAGCCCACGCGTTTCGATCATGCCTAGTGCTATACCCATGGTCTCGTTCGCCATCTGTCTTTCTCCGTCTGTCTACTGTCTTTGAAAATGAACACTTAGCGACCAGGCTGGCCGGGCTTGAACCCGTCGCCGGTATTCTCGAGCACCGGCTCCACCTCGCGATGGGGGCGGGCGATGATGTGCGCGGCGACTAGGCCGTCACCGACCCGCTCGCAGGCATCAGCGCCCGCGCGCACGGCAGCATTAACGGCACCGGTCTCGCCACGCACCAGCACGGTCACATAACCGCCGCCCACGAACTCGCGACCGATCAGCCGAACCTCGGCAGCCTTCGCCATCGCATCCGCGGCCTCGATCGCCGGCACTAGACCACGGGTCTCGATCATGCCCAGCGCAATGCCAAATCTTTCGCCTGCCATTTCTGTCGTCTCCGTTAAAGACTTTTACGCCGCTTTGGTCGCGGTTGGGGGGTTAACTGGCCGAGCCTAGGCCGCCTGCTGTTGTTCCTTTGGCTGCTCGCCGCCACTGCTACTCACTGGCTTCGCCACCTGCGCCGGCTGCCAGAAATCGATGATCCCGCCGATCGCAAGATCGGTCATGGTCTTCGGATCGTCCATCGCAAGCCGCCCAGCAGAGCCACTGACCGTGAAGACCCAGTTGCCGGGCCGCACACCAACAGGATCGGTAGCCACCAGCAAATTGCCTTTGCGATCTTTTAAGATCTGCAAACTGCAATGCCTGAGCCCTTCAATCCGCTCGGTGCAGTACAGGGTGCCAACGACCTGATTGATCTCCATTCCGTCCGCCTCAGCGCTCAGCGTCCGGGTCCCAATCGTCGATGATGCCGACGATGGTCAGATCGCTCGGATATTCTTTACTGCCGGCAGCCTCGCGGGCGGCAGAGCTGCCCACGCAGATGACCCAATCGCCTGGGACCGAGCCAACCGCATCAACGGCCACCAACTGCGCACTGCCATCCTGCACCACCTGAAGATGCTTATGTCCAAAACCGGCGATGCGGTTGGTCGACACCAGTGGCTTCAGCACTTTGCAAATCTTCATCGGCGTCCGGCCTCAGTGTCCGGCGGAGACCGCAGGCTGCAGCGACGAGCCAACGATCTCGATCGGAGCCGCGGCATCGCAATCGCGCACCGCGCGCAAGCAGTGCAGCATGCCATCTGCACAGAGCTGCGGATAACGCGCCTTCAAAGCAGCGGCAATCCGTTCACAATGCTCAACGGCCCGCTCGCGGGCACCCGGCACACCGCCGTGGTAATCGTGGCGAACGATGACCGGGATCGGCAGCCCTCGACTGAGGTTCAAGCCGGTAAAGATCTTGATGCCAACGTCAACATCCTTGGCGCCCTCCTCCACTGTGCTGAGGTAGGCAAAATAGGTCAGGTTGCGTAGCTGTATCTCTTCAAAGCCGATGCCGGCGCCAATGAAGCGCTCGGCATGACCGATATCGGCATAGCTGCCGCCGTGGTACTGGCGCACATAGTCGATCTGCGAGATGTTGTTCTCGATCAGACCCAGGATCAATCGCACCAGGCCATCAGAGAGTGCCGCTCCTGCGCTCTTGCTTGGCGCATGCGCCCGCACCAGCTCCTTGATCCGCTCCCGTGCCTGGACGGGCGACAAGCCACGCGTGATCTCGTACACCTTGCCCGCATCAAGCCAATGCTCGAGATCGCAATAGCCGTCCGCATCCGGCACATGCACGCGGATGGCATCGGTATCGGTATCCAGCCCGACGAGCAGCAGATCGACAGAGGCACCACAGCAAAAGCTGTTCTCAATCGCCTGGCGAAACGCCTTCAGCCGTTCCAACCCAGCTCTAGCCGCAGCGGCATCGTCAGAGCCATGCGCAGCGCAACCCTGATGGGCGGGATCGACCGAGCTGCCGTGATACATCACCACCTTCAGGTAGCGCGTTGGCGCATCGGCGCTGTTAGGTCGCCCCTCGCGGAACCGCGCAAGCTCGGTCTCGACCCACTTTTCGACCGTATTCTCGATATCGAACAAGGAGCCGGCGTAAGACTTGCGGCGAACGCGACCATAGGGCAACCGCAACACATAGCTGATGGCATGCGCCAGGCGTCCATCGGCACAGGGCGTCACGTCCATCAGGTGGAAGCCGCACTCGAGCAAGAAGCGCTCAAAGTCCTTGCCGTCGCGCCCACCCAGCGGATCAGCAGTAAAGAATCGATCGCTGACCCGATGATAGGTCTCGAACAGGCAGGCGGCGAATAGGCGTCGCATATCCAGCCCGGTCACCCAGCTATCCTCAAGGATATGCGCAGGCAGCTCGAAGCCGAGCTCGGCGCGCGCAATCGACTGCGCCCGAGCCACGAAGTCCGGCTCGCAGCGCTCGCTCGCAATCTGTTTCAGGACCGGCACCAGATTGTCGAAGGCATGCTTCACCGACGACTCATAGTCGTACAGCCGGGCGTTTGCCGCGGCATCCGTCAACGGATGTAGACCATGCCCCATACCGGAGCTCATCGCCGTCGCGCTGAAGCCTAACGCTTGAGGCTTGAACGCTTGAGGCTTGGACCCGGACCCTTTCCCAGACAGGCTGTTCGCGGACGATCCAAGCCTCGTTGAGCCAACCGTTGCAGGGCTCGCTTTCGCCTTCACCTGCGCCAACCCTGGTGGGGTTGGCCGCGGCGGCCGCGTTGGCCTTGCCCGCCCTCGCCCGACATGAGCCGGACGCTCAGGCCGTGCCTTGACTGGACCTTGAGGGGTTTCAGGCGAGGCCACCGCACCAGGCGCACTGAGCTGCATCGCCCCGCGAGCCGGTGCAGAGGAGACTGCTGGCTCAGCCGGTCGATTGACAGGCGAGCGTCCGCGCGGGCTACGGGTCAAGCGCTGGCTTCGCGGCGATGGTCGGCTACGGATCGGCATGACTTAGGCTCAGCCGCGGGCGCCGCCCGAATAGGTGATCAAGGCACCACGATCGGTACTTCCGGCACTCCCCGTGACTCGGTTTGTCGGCTGCGGCGTCTCTTCGTTGCGCTTAGCCTCAACCGCAGGCATGGCACCCATTAGGCCTGGCCGGGTTGGATTCCGACGCCGGGCAGAACTGCCCTCCGTGCCCGTCACGCGCTCACCGCGATCCCAGTCGTCGCCGGTGATCTTACCGCCGGCTGATTGGCCCTCACCGGTCACCCGCGAACGCTCAGACGCAGCGGCAGCCTTGTCCGCGCCCGCATCGGCGCTCGGCTCCGGGGTCAAGAGGCTTGGCCGGGCGCGTCGATTGTCAAAGCGGAACTGCTCGGTACCGGTGATCTTGCCGGTGCCCATCCCGAACGGACCGGTGATGTGACGATTCGACTCGTAACTGGTCCCGGTCACACCGCTGGTGCGAGTCTCAAATGCCGCCCGAGCCGGTGAGCTGACGCTAAAGCCTCGACCCGGAGGAGAGGCCGGTGCCGTGGCGGCTACGGGAATCGGAGCCGCAGGGGCTAGACCAGGTGATGATTCATCGAGAAACCGCGGAAAATCTGGATGACCCGGCTCCGCTGCGTTGCTGACACCGGTATCGCAAGCACTGGCGAACTGATCCGCACCCACATAGGGAGTGCCGGTCAGTGGCTCGCAGGCGCCTTTCGAGGCACCGGTCATCAGGCCGCCAATCCCCGGCTGAATGCCGGTCATGACCCGACCCGGCGTTGCCGACATCACCGGGGCTCGCGCCTTGATCTCACGCTGCTGATTGGGCGCACAGTAATCGGAGGCCTGCTCCAACCCAGCATAGGGGGTACCCGTGACCGCCTTGCAGGTGCCAGGCTCATCGCCGGTGACCTTGCTCGAGCGGCCAGTCTGGGTGCCGGAGACGCGGTAGCCCTTGTTGGTGACCGAGAAACCGACCTTGGGTGGCTCTGGCTGTGGGCTCACCTGGCAGAACTGCTCGTACTGCTCACGGCCAGTATACTCATCGCCGGTGACTAGGCGACAACTGCCAGGCTCGTCGCCCGTAACGCTCGATGCACGACCGACCCGAGTCCCGGTAATGGTTCCGCCAGACAGGGTGCCGGAGGTGCCGACCTTTGGCGGAACCGAGCGATCGGTTGGGATCTCAGAGGCTGATGTGTACTGGGTGCCGGTGGGCACCACGTTCGCGCCTTGCTCATCGCCGGTAACTTTCGCTGACCGACCCACCATGGTTCCCGACAAGCCCTGGCCACGGCCGGTCTTGGTGACGCCAGTCTCGCGCGGCTCAGGAGCCGGACGTGTGTTGCAGTAGCTCTCGTATTGATCAGGCGACAAATACTGAGTGCCCGTGACGGTCTTACAGGTGCCTGGCTCATCACCCGTCACCCTCGGCGAGCGTCCAACCTCATTGCCGGTGACAAAATTTCCGTAACCGGTCGCGCTCGCACCGATTTTGCTGACAGCAGGCGCCGGATCGGTCTGACAAAACTCGCGGAAAATGTCGGCCCCCATGTACTCAGTGCCGGTGATCGTCCGGCAGGTGCTTGGCTCGTCGCCGGTCGTCTTCAGGCTACGGCCGAGGGTCGTACCCGTGACGAACTGGCCTTGGGAGGTCTCGCTGACGCCAACCTTCCACGGCTGATCTGCGGAACCAACCCGAGTCGGCCGCATCCGCCCCGTAGGCTGAGACTTGCGCTCACCGGCACTCCCATTGCTGCTGCGCTGATCACGAACCCGCTGCGCAAGCTCGCGACCGGACAGCTTTGGATTGGCTTGCCGAGCGATCCCGGCCACTGAATGCGGTACATTCGTTGCCGCTTTTCCGCGACCACTGAGTGCGGCACGGCGAGCGAGCGCAACGGCACGACCGGCCGGCTTATTGGCCATCACCGGATTCGGCTTGCGGCCGCGATTGGTCGCCTGCGGTTTGTTGGAAGCGATCGGTGCAGAAAGCGACAGTGATGGCGCAGCCGATGCCGTCTGTCTGGCGCGGTTGGCCGCAGCGCGATCACCGCTTGCACCCTTGCCATTGCAGCCACAGCCGCAGTCCGACTTCGGCTGCGCGGCCGGCTTATTGGCACCCGCATGCGTCTTGAGGTCGCGCACACGGTCTCCGCTGCGCTGCGCGCGACGTCCATCGCGAGCCAACTTTGCCCGGCGCTGACGTGCAAGCTCGCGGCTCGACTGAGCGGGACTGGGCGGCGCTGCTCGATGCCGGTGGGCACTGCTGGACGACGCGAGGTTGAGGCTGCGGGTTGGCTTCTGGACGGAAGCTTGAGCCGGAGCGGAAGCCTGAACGGGGGCGCTCGGCGCAGCTGCCCGCTCCGGTCTGGCGCGGACAGGTCGCGGAGCAGCCTTGCGCTCCTGCGTGGTTTGCGCCAAACCCTGCTTGCCCTGGTTCGACAGGGCACGCCGGCGGGCCAGGGCCGCCTCGCGGCCGCTCGATCTCAGGTTCGCTTTGCTTGCCATGGGTGATTCCGTGGGGCTGTCGGGTTGGCTGTCCGTCGTCGCCGGGCGTGCGGGCAGCTCGGGATAGTGCATCGCTTGCCGATCTCCAGCACCTGCCAGGTGCTGAAAGACCGGGAAGACAGAGATCGACATCGTCGACGCCAAGTCTTCAGACCAAAACCGGTAGCGGGCTCAGTACCCGAGCAACCGGATCAGCCGAAGGCAGGGGTCAGCACAGGCGCTTAGCCGCGACCCTGGAAGACGACGAAGCACGAACCCTGGCTCTGGGTATAGTTATCGTAGCCGGTGAGACGGACATGATGATCCGGATATGAGCGATGGCAAGCCTCAAGCTCAGCAGCCACGTTGCCCAGATCCTGCTCACCGAAGAACGGCAGCTTCCACATGGTCCAGTAGTCATCCATCGAGCCGGATGGATGCACGTGCTCGATCGCGGGCGTCCAGCCCTGCGCGATGATGTAGGCGATCTGGTCGTAGATCTCTTGCTGTGAGAGCGGCGGCAGGAAGCCGAAGGTCTCGAGGGTCTTCTTGGTCTGGTAGTCGCCCATGGTTGCTTGCAAGGACATGGCGGATACTCCTATTAGATACGGTTCGATCGTGAGATGGCAGAAGCCAATGGAGATGAGCTTTGCCAGGAGCAGTTGCGCAACAGGCAACGGCCCCCAGTGAGATCAGCCGATCAGGTGTCGAGCTTATCGACGGTGTCGAACTCGAACTTGATCTCTTTCCAGGTCTCCATCGCGATGGCCAGCTCTGGGCTGTGCTGGGCGGCCTCGGTCATGATCTCGCGGGCCTCCTTCTCCAACTCGCGACCCTCATTGCGAGCCTTGACGCAAGCCTCGAGCGCGACACGGTTGGCACAAGCGCCCGCTGCGTTACCCCAGGGGTGACCCTGGGTGCCGCCGCCAAACTGCAGCATGGAGTCATCGCCAAAGATGGTCACCAGTGCCGGCATGTGCCAGACGTGGATACCGCCGGACGCGACAGCGAAGACGCCGGGCATCGAGCCCCAGTCTTGATCGAAGAAGACGCCACGCGAGCGATCTTCTGGCACAAACGACTCACGCAACTGATCGACGAAACCGAGGGTGGACTGACGGTCGCCTTCGAGCTTACCGACAACGGTACCGGTGTGTAGGTGGTCGCCGCCGGAGAGGCGCAGACACTTGGCCAGCACACGGAAGTGAATACCGTGCTTCGGATGCCGGTCGATGACGGCGTGCATCGCGCGGTGGATGTGCAGCAGCATGCCGTTCTCGCGGCACCAGTTGGCCAGACCGGTGTTGGCAGTGAAGCCACCGGTGAGGAAGTCATGCATCATGATTGGCGAGCCGACTTCCTTGGCGAACTCGGCACGCTTGTACATCTCTTCTGGCGTCGCGGCAGTGACGTTCAGGTAGTGACCCTTGCGCTCACCGGTCTCCTGCTGGGCCTTCTGGATGGCCTCGCCGACGAACTCGAAGCGATCACGCCAGCGCATGAAGGGCTGCGAGTTGACGTTCTCGTCGTCCTTGGTCATATCCAGACCGCCACGGAGGCACTCGTAGACGGCGCGACCATAGTTCTTGGCTGACAGACCTAGCTTCGGCTTGATGGTGGCGCCGAGCATCGGACGGCCATACTTGTTCAGACGGTCACGCTCAAGCTGGATACCCGCCGGCGGACCACCACAAGTCTTGATATAGGCGATCGGGAAGCGCAGGTCTTCCAGACGCAGGTGGCGCAGGGCCTTGAAGCCGAACACGTTGCCGACCAGTGAGGTCAGCACGTTGACGATGGAGCCTTCCTCGAACAGATCGATCGGGTAGGCGATGAACGCGTAGAAGGACTCGTTGTCGCCCGGCACATCTTCGATGCGGTAGGCGCGGCCCTTGTAGTACTCGAGGTCCGTCAGCAACTCCGACCACACGGTCGACCAGGTGCCGGTGGATGACTCGGCGGCGACGGCGGCGGCGACTTCTTCACGGGGCACGCCTGGCTGACCGGTGCATTTGAAGCAGGCCAGCAGATCGGTGTCCAGCGGGACATAGTCGGGGGTCCAGTACATGTCCCGGTATTCTTTTACACCGGCGTCGTACTTTTTAACGCTCATGCTCAGCTCCTGTGGGTCTGTTCTGCGTCTGCTTCGCTTGATCCGGGTTGCCTAACTCAGGATCGTGTTCGGAGGGCCTCGGCAACGATGCCGCTGATAACCCGTTAACCTTACGCCCCGTGCAGTCTTCAGCGGAAATCGATTGTTTCGATCGGCAGAATCGATTTCCGTCTATGGAGAGGACCGTCGACGGCGCCGTTTTAGTGCGCTCGGCACGATAAACGAGCCGTCACGGTGCAGCAATAGCAACTATGAGCATGCGCGCATGACATTGATCCAGATCAATCGATGATGCCGACAACCGGGAACTTGTCGCCCGACTCGACGGATCAGCCAGGCCCTACCTGCTCGCAGGACTAGTAGCGGACGCGGACTCGATAGCTCAAGCGCGCTTCTGACTCAGCGGGAACCTCCAGCCGCCAGACTGCCGTGTTCGCGTTACCCTGTTCGTGTGGAGCACTTTCCTCCAGCATGCTCCAGTCGCCAGGAATCCGCTCTTGAATCACGACGGTCTCGGGCTCCGACTTCGCGTTCTTGACCCGGATCTCGAAGGCGCCCTCGAACTGGTACTGCCAAGGACCTGAGCCCGACAATTTCTTGAAGTCGGTCTGCTTGCGCTCAGCAGTCACATCGAACGACTGTCCAAGCTTCAGGCGGATGGCCTCGTTCTTTGGGGTGTGATCGATTCGGTCCTCGCCGATGAACTGGGCGTTGCCTTGGCGATCGCGCTGATAGATGCGGACAATGCCCGCCGGCAGCGGCAGCCCGAGACGCGAGGCCGCATCGTTGGTCGCGGTCAGGTACACATTCACCGCTAGCTCCTGCGCTAACGCACCACGCGGCTCGCGATACGCCCGCTGATCGCCTTGCACAAGCAGTTCTTTGCCAACGCTCACCCCGGGTGCATCGAGCAAGGCGACCTGCTTGGTTTGCTGATCCGCGATGGTGGTCGGATGCGCGAGCGAATAGAGGTGGTACTCGAACAGGCTCTCCTCGCGCATGTTCGGTGCCGGCGCCGCCGAGCGCATCACCATCGACTCGGACATCGGCTGCGGCATCGCCTCCTCGACCTGATTGACCTCACCGGCCACCAGCTGCAGCTGCGCGTTCTGATACGCGGTACCGCTCTGGTTGGTGAGAGTCACCCAGCCAGCGAGATCGAGCCGCTGCTGATCCGGCGAGAGCTCGCCGACATAGTCGGCCTTCCAACTGAGCCCACCGCTGAGATAGCTCAGCTCAAGCAGCCGCGTGCCGGCCTCTTCGCTGTCCAAGCTCAGCACCAGCGTCGGCCGATCACGCAGCGTGTCGGGGATGTCGCGATAGACGATACGCCCCGGCGCCTGCCCGGCTTGGAAGGTCTCGATCCGATCATCGACGCGCAGCACCACGCCGTCGCTCGCGGCCAGCACGGTGGCGCGCTCCTCGGTCTCCTCACCGGTCGTCGGATGCCGAGTCACTAGCCCCACCTCGCGACCAACGTACTGCTTTAGCAGCGCTGCAGGGGTCAGCAGATCGAAGTCGAAGTTCTGCTCGATCAGCTGTGGCACAGACCCTTCACTGGCGCGCAACAACGCGGTCTCCGGACGGATGCGCGCGCTGACATCACGAAACGCCAAGGCGCTGCGCCCAGCCGGCAGCTCGACCCGGCGACGATCGCGGATCAGCGCCAGATCGTCGTTGTAGATGGTCACCGCCACCGAGGTTTGATCCGCGAGCGTGCTGCGCTGCTCCATCGCCGCCGGTACCGCAGACGTTTGCGCTGCCTCAGTCATGCTCGTCTCCGCCATTGCAGTGCTTACGAACGCGATGGCCGCCAGTAGGGCCGAGGCCGTCGCACAGGGTCTTTTCATTGTCGTCTCCAGAGTTTGTCGAACGCGACTGTAACAGCAGCCCGTCATTCACAGGACCACTGGTGGCTGCGGCCACTCACGGCATGGCGGCCGCAGCCCCTTTCACCGTCCGTCAATGCCGCCTCTGCAGAAAAGCCATTCTCAATCGCCAAGCATCTCCTGCTCAAGCGATAAATAAATACCGTAGGCATTGCGCCGATGGGTCGCCGCAAAGGCCGGCAGTTTCTCAAAACGCGACCAGTCCGCAGCCTCGTAGGCCTCGGCAAAGGGGGTCATCTGATCGACCGCATCGGACATCACCTCGCGGGTATAGCGCAGGTAGTCGAGCGTGCTGCTCACCGCCGCGGCCGGTTCGCGCGCTGCCGGGCCATGGCCTGGAATCAGGGCTTGGAGGCCGGCATTGTCCAAGCGCTCAAGCGCTTCCAGCCAACGCCGGGTATCGGCGCTGCCGGTGAAGGGTATGCGTCCCTCGAAGATGAGGTCGCCTGAGATCAGCACCTGATCTGGTCGCACCAGCACCGCGAGATCACCATCGGAATGCGCCGGGCCCAGGTAGCGGATCTCCAGGGTCACATCGCCGAGCCTCAGCTCGGTCTGCTCAACAATCACGCGATCCGGGCGCACCAACCGCGTGTCCTCGTTAACCCAGGGCGACAGCGAGAAGCGTCGCTCCTCGAGCCGCTCTTCGGCGGTCGGCGCATCCAAGTAATCCTGAAACCCGCCGGGCGCAATAATCTCTGCGCCCAGATCCTCGAAGACCTGGAGGCCGTAGATATGATCCGCGTGGTAATGGGTGACGATCACCGCCTTGATCGGCTGGTCGGTCAGACCACGAATCTCCTCCAAGAAGCGTTGCCCCAATGATGGCGAACCGAGCGCATCGACGACGATCACGCCTTGGTCGGTCAGGATCGCCGCTGCATTAGAGATAAAGCCCTTGTTGTCGGTCGCCATGCCCGGCATGCCCTGAGCGTAGTAGACGTGCTCGGAGACCCGCTTCAGCGACATCTCGATATCGATCGGCACTGGCTCGGCGGTCGCGAGCACAGCCATGGGCAACAGCAGCAAGCTGAGGATCGATTGACGGCAGGCAGCAACGAATCTCGGGATCGGTAGGTGGTACATTGTTCGCTCTCGTTTTGATGGTTTGCGAGCGCAGGATGCGGCCTAGACCCATCTGCAGCAAGCCGCCAGCGGAAGCCCTACTCATGAGCCCGAGACGTTTACAACTTGACCCGGCGGACTTCCAGGCCCCCGAGAAACGGATGCCGCAGTATCGGCCAACCGCCGGTGACAACGCCCTGCTCGAACACCTGACATCAACAATCCGCCGGGCTAGGGAGCATCCTGACCTCGCCGAAACCGATGCGCGCTTTGCAGCCTCAAGCTTTCCCCAGCGGTTCATCCGGCTCATCCTCGTACTCTACGCCCCAGGCCACAGCCGCATTCTCATCAGTCGCGGCGCCAACAAGGAGCAGCCCATCCGCTGCTCCGAGGTCTTTGGTCGACTGTTGCGCCATCCACGTCTTGCGCTGCTGGCCAGGGCGGATTTCCGCCTGCAAATCGACTTCATCACCAGCCCACCGCAGCCTGTCGATCTCTACAGTGTCGGCATGGGTCCGCAAGGCGAGCGCCATTTTGAGATTGGCCTCGAAGGCCTGCTGTTCCGGGACGCCCAGGGCAAACTGCAGTTGTTCTTGCCTGGCGATGCCTATGTACGCTCGATCATGGGCATGCGCCAACTGCGTGACTATCTGCACCAGTCGCACGCCGAGGAATACCTGCGCGGCACCCAGATCGCGCGCTTCCAGAGCGAAAGCTATCTGTCCTCCGGGGATCAGTGGCTGCGCCTCTATCGCGGCTATCCATTGGTTGGTGCTCTCAGTAAAGCCAAAGTGGAACAAGCGCTGCAACTCGCCATCGACCACATCAAGCAGACCCAGCAGCCAGACGGGCGCTTTCTCTACTACTACGATGCCGCGCGCGACTCCCGCCGCGACCATGAACACCCTGGACGCGATCCGAATAAAAACCCCTTCTACAACATCCTCAGACACGCCGGCGGTGGGCTCACCTGCCTTTACCACGAAAAGTACCGTCACACCGGAGACACCCTGACGCACCTTGTGTCTGCCCTTGACTACCTCGTCGCCAGCACCCGCTATCAGGACTATCAGGGCCGCACCGGCGCCTTCATCTACAGCGAAAAGAAGGCGAAACTTGGCGGCACTGGCGTCGCACTCTATCTCGCTTGCGAATACCAACTGCTGAGCGACGACAGCCGTTATGCGCACTGGTGCCATCAACTTGCCTGGCACCTCTTGAATCAGATCACCGAAACTGGCGAGTTCATTTACTACAACATCTACCTCGACCGCAGCATCACGCCCGCCGAAAACCACAAGTATTTTTCTTTCTATTACCCAGGAGAAGCCGTCTGCGGCCTCGCCAAGTATCTACATCTGGCCGCGCCGGAGGACCGCGACCCCTTTTTCATCAGGCTGCGCAAAGCGCTTCATTACCTGCTGGTGATCCGCCCAAGCGAGCGGGCGAGCGAATACACCGCCGTCCCCTCCGACTCATGGCTGATGATGGGCATCATGGAATTGTGGGATTTTCCACAGATGCGCGATGCGTCTTATGCCGATTTCGTCTTTGCCGACGCGCAAACCATGGTCGATCAGCTCTACCGGGTGAACAATGCCCCCTACCCTGATTATGCGGGCGCCTTTTATTACCACTTCGGTGACTATCCCTACTCGGATGGCGCGCGTTGCGAAGGTCTGCTCGGCGCCTACGAATTAGCGGTCAAAATGGGTGAAGACGCACTCGCTGCTGACCTCTGGAACGCACTGCAGCTCGCCGCCTGGTCAGTGATGCATCTGGTCAACACCCCAGATGCCCTCTATGCCGCTCCCAATCCCAAGCTCGCGCTGGGTGGCATTCGCTTCAAATACACCCGGCAATGGTTTCGCATCGACACCATCCAGCATGTCGCCTGCTTCTACGCCAAACTACTGCCGCATTGGAGCACAGCGCCAGCGGCTAATCGAGCGATTGCATACTAGCCGCGGCAAGGTTGTCGAGGACAAGCGCGGCAGCACGCGTGCCGGGCGCGGCCAAGAGTCTCGAGCAACGGCGGGTCCATCCATTCACCCTTGGGTCGATCTCGCCCGAGCGCATGCCGTTTCGCCAGTAGATCAGAGCCTTGTCAAGCGCGCAGGCAGCCTCCCAAAGCTGAACCCGAGCGCGGGCCTGCTCCAATTCAGCAACCGCATGGCCATCGAAGCAGGTTTCTAGGAACGTCGCGCGGGCCGCGCCTTGCAAACGCGTACGCAAGCAAACGTTGGCGATGTCCTGATGTGGATCACCAGCGGTCGATGTCTCCCAATCGATTAGATAGACCCGGTTGCCGTCGTCGATGATGTTCCCCGGCACGAGATCGCCGTGACAGGGCGCCAATGGCGGTGCGGTTCGCTCCAGGGTCGCCAGCATCGGTTCCAGTGCCCTGGCGATCGTCGGCAAGCCAGCGGCATGACGGCGCGCCGCAGCCGCATCGGTAGCGACCTGCGCGACGCGGCGACGAATGCGGCGAAGAATGTCCGTGCCCTGATCGAAAGGGGCCGTTTCACGATGCAGCTTGCCGAGACAACGACCCATCCGCGCAGCCGCTGCGGGGTCAAGCTTCCCCGGCTCAGGATGTTGGCCAGGCACGAAGGGCAACACCAGCAGACCATCCGCTGGATCGGCGAGCAAAGGGGTTGGCGTGACACCAGCCTCTGCAGCCGCAGCTTGGTGATGCCGTTCGCGGGCATGTCGTGCCGAGGTCTTCCCGGAGACCTTCGCCGCGACTCGCGGCAAGCGGATGACAACAGTCTTCCCCGCGTAGCGCGCAAAGCGCACTGGGTTACGCGCTCCTTGGGTTGGCGGCGCCAATAGCTCGAATTGATCCAACCGCCAACCAAGCCCTGACAGACGCTCCCAGACATCCGCAAGATCAGCAGGGAGTTCGCTCAGAGAGACTCTGCCCAGGGACGCTCTGCTCAGCAAGGCTCCGCTCATTGGCGCTTGACCTCAGCGAGCGGCACGCGTCCATCCAGCAACATCTTCAGGTAGAAGGCACAGACATGCTGAATGGTATCGATGCGAAACCATTGCCGGGTGTATTTGAAGCGAATGCCGCCCAGCGCGACACTTGGGTTGGCAGCGAAGTAAATCGACTCTGGCGTATTGACCAGATGCATGGTCGCCCAGGCCAGTAGCCGGAGTGCTCGGCCATACAGGGCGATGCGCTGGCGGTCTCCCACCTTGTGCGCCAAGGTAAAGGCGCCCATCAGCCCTTCGGCCCGTGCGCCATCGGCATAGGGATACTCACCAAACTCGTAAAAGAAGGCACCTGCATAATCCGGGTAAGGCGCATCCTCGACCGTATACATCTGGCGCACCATGGCATCGGCATCCGCGAAGACGAAATCCCGGTAGAGGTCGCGACGAAAGGCCGGCTCATCCCAAAACTCCATGATCGCCATCATCAGCCAGGCATCCGAGGGCAAGGCTCGATACTCCTGCGCCCGGGTGCGTGGGCGCTCGAGGATGAGAAACCGCAGTGCGCGATGCACCGCCGTCAGAATACGCGCCTTCTCGGCCGCGTCGTCCAAGATGTGCAGACAGTAGCCCGCCAAGCCGCACAGTGCTTCGCCGGGGTAGTAGAAGGAAAAGTAGTCTTGGTTATCGGCCTTGCTAACCTCACGGTCGAGATAGACCTTGTAATAGATGAACTCACCGCTCTCCATGATCTGCTCGACAAGATGATTCGCGAGCAGCCGCGCGGCCTCATCGTAGCGGTTGTCTCCCGTTAGCCGACGATGCTCAGCGATGGCATAGAGCCCAACGCCGCTGCCGCCGAGCTTGCCCTTACGGTTGTAATAGATAAAGTGCGCCGGCCTGCCATCAGACGTCTCATAAGGCCGAGCCTGGGCGAGCACATAGTCGATGGCGCGTTGCATGGGTGCTAGCGCCCGGCCATGCCCGGTCAGGCGCCCATGGTAAAGCCCCGTCAGAATGCCGCCACTGTGGCGAACGATATTGTAAAAGGGGTTGCCGTCAGGATCACGGCCCGGATGCTCGTGGTCGCGACGGCTGTCCAGCGCGGCATCATAGTAGTAGAGAAAGCGGCCATCCTGTTGCTGATGGCGCAGAATATGGTCAATCGCCAGCTCGGTCGCTTCCACCAACCGCTTGCGCGTGAGCGGACCATTCAGTGGATGACCACGCCACAACCGTACCCAACGGTCGCGAACGCTGATGAAGCTTTGGCTGGTGAAGCGTGCGAACCTGCAGCGATCGAGCACCCCTTTGCCGTACAGACCTGTCAAGCGCCCCCGTAACTGCTTCATACTCATGTAGGAGTGCACATAGGCATCGCCTGGCAGCACATAGACGCGCCGACCCTCAGGCTCTAGCACCAATCCATCAAGACCGATTTCAAAATGCAGGGCGCCACTCCTCGTCATGCCGATTTCACGGAGATCGCAAGGCACCGGCGGCTCGATGATGATATCCAGCTGAATACGGCAGCGCTCAGGATCACCGACCGCAAACTCACCGATGCGCGGATGCTGCTTCAGGGCGGCCAGCGCCTGCCTCAGGGCTTTGGAGAGCGCCCCATCGCCTCGGCGCACCACCAGCAAACGTCGTTCACCCGCTTGGTAGAGGACCAGTGCCACCCGATCGCAGGCTTGGGGCAACCCTGCCGCACGGGCGACTGCCGAACGAAGCCCCTCCCAGTCCGGAGCAGCCGCACACAGCGAATCACGCATGACACTGAGTAATGCGGCATCACCAGGCGCCGGATTGTATTGAGGCAGACGACTCTCTGGCGCCTCCAGCACTCCAGCAGGATAATCGGGTACCCTGGCGACTGTGGCGAAAACGGTCATCGGATGCGTTCCTCCTGTTCCTAGAACAGCCTGTTGAAGGGTTCTAACTCAGGGAAGGATAGCGTCCAAGGCTGATCTTGAAGGCCGCAGGGTCTTTCTGTGATCCAGTTCCTTGGTACAGGCTGTGGATAGACATATGCTTTAAGGGGTTATCAAATCGCCGCCAGGAGCAACAGATGAACAGCCGCAACGAGCGCATCAAGAAAAAGACTTGCCGAACCAGCACGAAAGTTGGTGGCATCTCTGTATCAGCCCTAGGAGCAACCGCGCTAGCGCTGCTCCTGACCACAACGGGAGCCCTTGCCGGCCCAGTAACGGATCACACCCAGGTCGGAACTGTTGAGATTGGCTTTCCTTCGTTTAATGAGCTTTTTACAGCTGGGTATGATTCGTTTACCTTTCATTTCAACAAGGGAGATTTCAGCCGACGCCAGCAAGTCGCAGCGGGTGCTTTTGGCGGCGAGGCCAAAGCCGTTGAGAACGATCCGTTCGACCCATCAACCCTTTATCGCTCTCAAGATGATGTCATCTTTTACTGTGTTGATCTTTTTAGCGACCTGAATTACAACAATGGCTTCCATCGCTATACCGTACTCGCTCTTGATGACGACACCCAGGTAGAAAGCAGTCATGGCAGCCAAGTTATAACGCGCGATTTCGGCAATGTCCTCACTTTTCTGGGCGCACTTAATTTGGTGCTAGCCGAAAACTACGGATTGACTCATGGCGAACAAAATTGGCTCAACCCTACGACAGGTTGGATGAGTGGCGCGATCCAGGCCGGAATCTGGGAGAGCCTTTATGACTTCGACAACGGCATGGACATCAACGACGGCTTTTTCAAGGTATCCGGTACGGGCAGTGGCAGTCACAAGTTGAGCAAATCAGGCGCCAATCTGCTCAGCGCCACCTTTAGCAGGATGGAAAGCGCACCCTCACTGGACAACCGTCTAGTCCACTGGTTTCACATAGACAATGGGCAGGATATCATTGGAGACCCCATCCAGGTGCCGGCCCCTGGAAGCCTTATCTTGCTGTTGGGCGGGCTGATCATGCTGGTCAATGCTAGTCGCGTTCGCGGCCATGGCTAACACCCGTATTCGAGGCCAGTGATCGACCCACTGCTCGGCGATCTCCACCCCCTGCAGTTGGTCGATTTGCCGCGATTCAAGCAGGCCATCGCGGACGGACAACAGCAGGGGTGGAATTTTTACTTTCCCTATCTGCTGTTTGTCCGTCTTGGCTCCCAAAGCACGCGTTACCTTTGGCAAGAGATCAATGGCTCGCTCTGCCTGTTTCGGCATCGGTATGGCCGAAAGCGTCGCCTTGACCTCGCCTTTCCGCCAGTTCCCTATCAGGAAACAGCCCTGCAACGTGCCTTGGAGCGTATCACTGATTTCAATCAGGGGCGCAACGCTAGGATCTATTTCATCGACGAACAGGACATGCCGCACCTGCGGGCGCTGAACGACTGGCGCCTGTCCAAGCGCAACCCTCAGTATCTGTACTCGCCTCAAGACCTGGAGCAGCTTGCCGGCTCCCAGTTTCGGCATTTGCGGCGCAACATCGGCACCGCCAAGCGGCAGGCGGAGATCGCCATCCAAGCCTATGGACCCGAGCATGCCCGGCCCTGCCGGCAGTTGCTTGACGCTTGGGAAACGCGCAAGGAAAACACCTCCGAGGGCCTGTATCTGCAACGCCGCTATGCGCTCAATGCCTTCCACTTCGCCCCGCAGATGCATGACCGGGATTTGCAGGGGTTTGTTTATCGGGTCGATGGACAGGTCCGCGCCTTTACCTTTGGCGGAGAGATTCGCCCCAGCCTTGGCTGCCTGATGCTGGCCATCGCCGACCCCGATATCAATTGCCTGAGCTATCTCATACGCCAACATTTCTTCGCGAACATGCGCGAATGCGACATCGTTAATGATGGCTCGGATGGCGGACAGAACGGGCTTCGGGAGATGAAACAACGCTTTCGTCCCTATGGCTTTCATACCCCCTATACCGCGAAACAGGTCACTCGGCGGAGCGCCCGGATAACCCGTCCCAGGCGCGAACAATCCGTCGAGCACTCGATTCCAGCCGCCATCACAAATGCCAAGACGATCCATGATGCTGCGAACGCCTACCCACGGGCGCGTTATGAGCTTCGTCCCTCACGCCTGCTGCCGGATCAAGTCGGGCTCTTCGCCTTGGTTGCATTCCCGGCTAAAACGATCATCATTCCTCATCAGCACTTTGATGAAACCCGATTGATTACCTGGGAGGCGCTGGAAACCCTGGATCAGGCAACGCGTTTCAAGCTTGTGCAATACTGCTTTAAAAATAAGAAGGGATTATATGCCCCAAAGGACATCAATCGTATCGGCATCTGCTATTTTATCAATCATAGCTGCGACCCAAATCTGTCATGCAACGAAAAAGGCGACTTCATCGCACGACGCGACGTTCAAGCCGGCGAGGAATTGACCGCCGATCTTGAGAAAAACATGAAGAAAACCTATTCCGAATTCATCTGCGCCTGCCAATCGCCCAACTGTCGCAAAATCATCCGGATTTGACCAGCATTCATCGATATGCATCGGCATCTGGGCAACCCCAAGCGCAAGCCACCAACACCTGATCAAATCAGCAGTAAGGGGGGCTGCCTGGGTATGGATGCCGTCACGCCCTGCCTCCGCCCGCCGGACGAGGAGCTCCGGGTCGTCGCCGTCACTGATCCCGCGGAACTGGATGCGCATGCCGCCGCCTGGGATCGGTTAATCCAGAGTTGCCCTGTTGCCTACCCCAGCCAAAGCCATGGCTGGCTGAAGGCTTTTTACCGCTACAAGCTCGACCCCGAGGAACAGATGCTCTGCCTGTTCGTCTATCAGGGCGCGAGGCTGGTCGGCGTCTTGCCCTTGGTCGGCGGATTTCGCGCCCATGGGCTGGGCCGCGCGGGTCACCACTATCGGGTTCCCTGGCATGATTACCACACGGTTCGCGTCGATCTGCTGACAGCCTCCAACCCCGCCTCGATTCTACGCGCCTGCCTGCGGCATTTGTCCGCGACCGGCTCCGGGCCTCCGATCATCCGCTGGCGCAAGGTGCCTGCCACCTCACCCACCCTAACCGCGTTCCAAGAAGGCCTAGAGGATCTCGGTCTGCTCTATCGCTCATCCGGACTGGAGCACCGCTTGTCCCTGCCCACTGACTTCGATGCCTTTCTCGGCGGCCTGGACAGCAAGTTTCGTCGCGAGTTGTTGCGCCAGGAGCGCCGGCTCAAGGAACGTGCTTTGACGGCGTATCGGCTCCGCGAAGCGTCCCGCGGCGTCGAGGAGAATCTCGCCCGCTTCATGGCGGTGGAGCACAGCGGCTGGAAAGGCGAGCGCGGCGGTTCGATCCAGGCATTACCCAATGACCCGCCCCTCTACCTCGCCGCGGGACAGGCGTTCGCCGCCAATGGTTGGCTGGAGTGGAATTTCCTGGAGGCGGATGGGCAGGAAATCGCGGCCCAATTTGCCGTGCGCCTGAATGGCATGCTGTTTTTATGGAAGGTTGGCTATCGCGAGTCGTTCGCCAACTGCGCCCCCGGCCATCTGCTGTTCCTGCGCGCCCTGGAGCAAACGTTTACCCAGGGGGATGTCAAGACCGTCAACTTCATGGCTCACCGTCACTGGCTGCGGGTCTGGGGGGTCAAGGAACACCCGGTTTACAACCTAATCGTCTATTCCAGAGAATGGCCGCCGGCGCGACTGGCGACCATGCTCGAGGCGACCCAGGCCGCCGGTTACAGCTCCTGGGAAGAACAGGGGAACGAATACCTGGATCAACGACAGGATGCACATCGAAATGGCGTCGCGTCCTTGCCGCAACGCGCCGCGCCGGAGCCCCCCGATGACAGCAAGCGCTCGGATCGAGCTTTAGTGATCTGGGCCGGAGATATGAATCTCGGTCGTCGGCAGCACTACCGCATGGCCGAGATCGGCGCGGAACAGGTATTGGGCGGCATTGCGATCTTGCGCAATGTCGATCTGCGCATCGCCAATCTGGAATGCGTGGTTGCCACCTGTGGGGAACAGGGCAGCAAGGGCAGCCGCAACGCGCCCTATTATTATCGCGCGCGGCCCGAGATGCTGCGCATCCTGACCAGCGCGGGTATCGACCTGGTCGCCACGGCCAACAACCACAGCGGGGATTACGGAGCCGAGGCCCTGCTGGAACAAGGCCGCTGGCTCGACGCTGTCGGCATTGGCCAGGCCGGCACTGGCGTGAATCTGGACGCCGCCTTGCGACCGGTGCTCCGCCGCGCCGGGAATCTGAATGTCGCGCTGTTCAGCCTGGATGCCACGACCCCCCGGTTCGCCGCCACGGCGGACAGCCCGGGCGGCGCCTATCTTGACGCCAACCGGCCAGACCTCTGGTTCGAGACTCTGGCACCGCGCATCGCTGCGATCCGCGAGCGCGCCCAGGTGGTGCTGGTGGCGGTGCACTGGGGTCGCAATCATCGCGAACAACCGACCGCGCAAACCCGAGCCCTTGGCCGGGCCATCCTAGACGCCGGCGCGGATGCGGTGCTGGGCGCCAGTGCGCACTGGTTTCAGGGCGTCGAGATCCATCGGCAGCGTCCGATCCTCTATGATGCGGGCAACCTGCTGTTCGACTCCCTGCGCGACAACCTGCATCGCGGCGGCCTATTCGTGCTGAACCTGAGCCACGCGGGCGTGGAAGGCATCCGGTTTATCCCCATCGGTGTCGGCTTTGGCTACTCGGTCCAACGCTCGGGGAGCGAGGCCCGTAAGGCGCTAGCGCAGTTCCGTGAACGCTGCACTGACCTTGGAACCCCGGTCTTCGCGGACGCCGACCACAGCGGCCTGATTCAACTCTCCCCGCCCCAGCGCGCCACGCCAGCGGCCATGCCGCCGGCCCCCTACAGCCGCTACGACCTCAGCGTGCTCGATCAGGCTTGCGCGTCGCCTACCATGCCGGGGACAGTGGCTGAGGTTCCCGAAGCGGCTCGTATCGAGGCGGTTCATCTTGGCCCCCTGACGCTGCTTGGACTATCGGTCAGGCCGCGCGCCATCAGCCATCGGCAACTGCTTTGGGTGGATAGCTATTGGCGTTGCGAGGCACCGATTGACGAGGACATCCGTCTGAATATTCGCGCGGTGCCAATCCAGCCTAGCCGCATGCCGGCCTGGGGCAAGTGCATGGAGCATGATCCCGGCGATTGGCTGGCGCCGACCAGCCGCTGGCCGCCGGGCGTGATCGTCCGCGACCTTTACGGTCTGCGCGCACCGCCGCTGTCTGAGATGGACAATGTAGACTTGCGCATCGAGATCGGCATGCTTTCCCGGCAGCATCCGCAGGTGCCGCTCTATCTCGGCCCGCTGGTGCGCCTAGCGATCCCGGAGTTGGGCGCTCCGCCCGCCGCCACCGCCGCTACCACTGCCGCCCCCCTGTATCGAACGGCATTTCCTGCCCTGGTCAATACCTGCCAGCCAGGCCAAACTTGGACCGCGACTCAGCTCCAGGCGGTCACTGGTGGTACCTGGCTGGTGCCGCCGCCCGCTGGCTGGTTCATTCGTTCCGCGGCCTATCAGCGTTCCCACATCCAGCGACTGCCAGCGCCGTTTTTCTTCGTCGCGCACGAGCTGTCGCAACGCCTGCACCATGCGCAATCCACGCGGCCCAAGCGGGACTATGATCGGCATCGGGATCTGCCAGCACTGGCGCCGCGCCTGGCCGGCGCCATGGTCTCCCGGCCGGTTGCGGGACTGCCAGCGGATTTCCCGCTGTTGCAGGTTCCTGATCCGATCCAGTCGCTAATGGACTTGGGCCTGGCCGCCCGACAACGCTATGCTGGTCATCTCGTGGCGGTGACCGGGACCGCGGGCAAGTCCAGCGTCGTGGCCATGCTCCAGCATCTCTTGACCTCGCTGTGCGACTGCCAGGCCGCTGTCAGGCCGCCTATTTTGGCCACGCAGGCTAACTACAATACCCGTATCGATGCACTGGCCATCTTGGCCAACCTGCATCCCGAGCAGGCCGCCGCCGTTGTCGAAATCGCGCAGAGCGCGCTTTGGATGAAGCGCGGGCCGGTGACCCGCCTGATCCATCCAACCATTTCCGTAATCACGGAAATCGGTATCTCCCAATCCGACCGACGGGTCACTGCGGTCGCGGACACCGCGCGCTGGAAGTCACGCATTGTCGACGGACTGGTCGATCCAGCCGTAGCCGTGATCGGCGAGCATCTCCCGTATTTCGAGGATGTCCGCCGCAAGGCCGCGCGCCACGCCAAGGACATCATGCTGTTCGGCGAGAGCCGGCAGGCCCAAGTGCGGCTGCGTGCTTTGGAGCCTGTTGACTCGCCTAGCGGCCCGTCGCAACGCCTGATCATCGACACACCACGGGGCCGGATTGACTTCCGCCTGCCCTTGCCGAGCCAGGGCATGGCACGTAATGCCTTGGCCGCCCTGGCGGTGATCCTGGCGATGGACCTGGACGTTGCCGCCGCCGCAAAGGCGTTGGAAACGATCACCTTGGGCGAGGGCTGTCTGCGCCAGCAGGCCATCAGGTTGCGTCATGGCGTCGTGACCCTGATCGATGATAGCTACAATGCCACGGTGACCTCGATGCGCAATGCCTTGCAAGTCTTGGCCGCCGCTCGACCCGAGCGCGGACGCAAGGTCGCGGTTCTGGGTCGCATCGTGCACCTCGGTAACCTGGCTCAATCCCTGCACGAGGATCTCGCGCAGCCCTTGTTGGAGACCGGGGTCGCGCTAGTGATGACCCATGGACCGGAGATGCGCTATCTCAGGGCCAAGCTACCCGCCGAGCTGCTAGGCCCGCATTGCACCCAGGCTCAAGAGGTAGTTCGCCACCTGCATGAGCTTACCCAGCCCGACGACCTGATTCTGCTCAAGGGCTCGCGTCGAGAATCGGACTTTGGCGAGATCTCGCGCCTGCTTCTTGCTGCTGAATCTGATCCCCCGCCCAATGCCAAGCTCGATGACAAGCCCCATGAAAAGCCCCATGCCAAGTCGCGAGAGAGCTTGCGGGACGCTGGGCCAAGGGCTGCCAGGTCAGGGAAGACCGAGCCGACGGTGACCGGGACGAAAGCGTTCTCTGGCACCACCGAGTCTGGTCCAGCAAGCTTGTCACCTCCGCCGCCGCCAACGCCGCCGTCGCGCTCTGCCTCATCTCGGTTCGCCTTCACCGAATCGCTACTGATCGAAGCCGCCAAGCGCCGCCAACTGACCATCACCCGCCATCCCGGTGGCGATATCGAGATCGCCGACCAGGGATGCAGCGCAGTCTTTCGACGGAACTCTCCGGATCACTCGATCCTGGCCGCGTCCCTCTGCGCGGATCGGCATCGCGCGAGCAAGCTGCTCGCCTGGCAGGGGCTGCCGACACCAGAGGGTGCGGTCTTTCGTCATCTGGACGCGGCGCAAGCCTATTTTTCGCGGCGTCAAACTGAACACGAGAGCCTCGATTGGCCAGTCTGTGTCAAGCCCGCCATCACCTCGATGGGTCAAGGGATCACCCCGGTGGTGCGGAAGGCGGAGGCCTTGGTGGCGGCCTGGGAGCTGGCGCGCCAGTATCATGAACGGGTTGTGCTGGAGACCGCGCTTGAGGGGCGCATTGTCCGCATTCTGGTCTTGGGCGGACAGGCTCGCGCGGCTTACGAATGCCTGCCCATCGCACTTGAGGGCAATGGCCAGGACCACCTGGCGACCCTGATGCGGGCACGCACGGAGCGCCGATCCACCAATCCCTGGCTGCGCCAATGGCCGGTGGTCCGACAGGAGGTTTTCGCGCAATCGGGATTGGAGCTGGATACTATCCCTGATGCGGGCGCCTTCACCCTGCTATCGCGAGTGACTAGCGTCGCCAATGGCTGCGACACCCTGGTCCTGACCGAGCGGCTACATGCCTCGCTCCGTGAACTAGCAGAACAGGCCGTACACTGCTTTCCCGGCTTACACCTGGCCTGCGTGACCCTGGTCTGCGAGGATCCCGAGCGTGATCGCGCCAGCCAACGGGCACTGATTCTGAAGATCGACGAGCGACCAGCCCTTGCCGACCTGGCATTTCCAGCCTGGGGCCAGGCAGTGGATTTGTCGCTAGATCTGCTGGACCATGCGCTCGACATGGCGCGGCGACGCCGCCCCAGCGAACATCCTCCCTGCATTCGCCCCGCCGCGCCTTTCCAACCGCCAGCCACCAGGCGATTCGCCCTTGACGGGGGCGTGGAAGGACAACTCCTGCGTCACGCCGCGCGCGCGCGCGGATTGCACGCCGAGCGCCGCTCGTCGAAATTGACCCGCATCGCCGACGCCGATCGCGTCTGCCTGTTCTACCAGGGCATGTCGCCGGGTACGCGCGTCGTGGCACGACGCGCCACCAACGGCAACAAGGCATGGATGAAGCAATTACTCCGTGCCGCGGGTCTGCCCACACCGACTGATCAGGTCTTCAGGCCAGAGCAACAGGCTGTGGCCTGGGACGCGCTGCAACGCCGTGGGGTGCCGGTGGTGATCAAGCCCCAGTCAGGCTCCTGGGGGCGCGGCGTGACAACCGAGGTGGTCGAGCGCGAGCAGTTTGAGCAGGCCTGGCGGTTGGCGGTCCAGACCAGGGCCAAGCGCATCCTGATGGAAGATCATGCGCCGGGCCAGCTCTATCGGCTGTTTGTCGTCGGCCATACCCTGGTGGCCGCCGCGCAGGTACTGCCCGCACGGATCATTGGCGATGGCGAACGAAGCATTCAGGCACTGGTCGAGGCGCAAAACCGCGCGCGCGAACAAGACCCCTGTCTAGCTCAGTGTCCCATTATGATCGGCCCCACCGTAAAGCACAGATTAGAAGCACAGGGGCTGACCCAGAATGACGTGCTTGACGCGGGCTACGAGCTGTCACTGGATACCGTGGCCAATATCGGCGTCGGCGGCACCTGCCAGGACGTGACCGACCAGGTCCATCCCGATTTCGCGCCCATCGCCGTGCAAGCCCGCCGGGCGGTGTTCGACCCACCCCATGTTGGGGTCGACCTGATCGCCCAGGAGATTGCCATGTCACCGATGGAGCAGCCCTGGACGATCATTGAGGTCAATACCAACCCTGACTTGAGTATGCATCATTTTCCCACGTCCGGTCAGCCGAGAGATGTGGGTGGCGTCTTGATCGAATCTCTTTTTATGGCGCAAAGGACTAATGATTGCTCCTTTCGGCTAAGGCCATCGACCATCCCTGGCGCTGGTGTTGGCGTGTTCGCGCTCCATGACATTGAACAAGGCACTTTTCTTGCGGTTAAACCGCGAGCAACGGCGGTTGGAAAGACTGTTGCCAAAGCGAAGATTCCAGAGGGTCTTCGCGCATACTGTATTGAAAAGAAGGATGGCAGGTTACGCTGCCCCAAGGAGTTCTCACACATTCATCTCGTTTGGTTCCTGAATCATTCCGAGAAGCCAAACGCAGAGAAAAGAAAAGATGGATTCTACGCCAAGACCAGAATTGATGCGGGCGATGAGATTTTTATCAACTATGAAACCTTATAGTAAACGCTTAACTGGATTCACCGCTACTGGATTCATCACCACTGGGCTAATCGCCACTTGGCTGCTCTTTATCGTCGTCCAATTTCAAATACCACTTTTTGCCGCCGAGAAGACTTCCACCTGGCTGTCATGGAACACGCCGGCGGACAAAAGCCGCTGCCCGGATGACGCAACCTTTGTCTGGGTGGAGCATGAACGAGGCGAGGAATGCATCCGTTATTTTCCCGGTGCTGATATCCGCGACGCTCCTGTCGTCATTGCCCAATTCTATGGCGACCGGGATCGGGTGATGCGCAAGCCCCCAGATGAGATCCGCAATAACAGCCGCGCGTCCCAGGAAGGCTATGCCCGGCGGCAGACTGACAGGGCGGGGGTTCCCGTCGTGGTCGTGGCTCGCCCTGGCACCTATGGCTCCTCGGGCGACCACCGCCAGCGCCGCCAGCCAAAAGAATTCGTCTCGCTCGATAGGGCCTTGGACCGGATCAAGGAGCGCTACGGCATCCAGCGTTTCGTCTTATCTGGCCATAGCGGTGGCGCCACCGCCGCCGCCGCTCTGCTCACCTTAGGGCGTACCGATGTCCGCTGCGCGGTCTTGAGCTCAGGTGCCTACGACTTGCTTGAACGGGCCCGAATGCTGCGCGAAGCCAAGGGGCGTCGCCCTCGATCAGGATTTGACACCACTGGGCTGGCCAATCCCTACGATCCACTGGATCAGGTTCAGGGCATCGCCGATGATCCAGAGCGCCTGATCATGATCCTGGGCAACCCCGAGGACAGTGTTACGCCCTTCAGCCTGCAGCAGACGTTTGCCAAGGCATTGGAGGCGGCTGGACATCGAGTTCAGGTCAACATCCATCCCGCTCGAGCACCAACATTCCATAACCTGATTGGGCATGTTGCGATTAAAACCGCAGGGCAATGCGCAAGATAGCCAACAGGGCTTTTCATCTCTATCTTGAGGCTGATTCAAAATGCGAAAGGGCTTTTTTAACTTGTTCTCATCCAACGTAAAGTCAGATAAAGCCATCAAGGTTGACGGCGAGCACAAACGGCAGACGGCAAGTGACAAGACGCTTTTACGATCATATTGGCCACAGACAACTGCCGATGGAGTTGCTGGAAAAATCGAGGTGTTACGACCCAAGCCATCACCCAAACCCTTGATCAGAATAGGTGGAAATGGAGATGGAGCCTATTTGTTGCCGGACGATCTTGAAGGGATTAGCGCTTGCTTCTCACCAGGCGTCAACAATCGAAAAGACTTCGAAGATGAGCTCTGCGAGCACTATGCCATCGCATGCCATCTGTGCGATTACTCGAGCTCCGTCGACAAACTCAAAACCCCATTAAAAACGGGGCAGACGTTCAAGAGAAAATGGTTAGCACCAGAAAGCCATATTAATAACATTTCACTTGCGGACTGGGTAGAAGAGCTTGCACCGCAAGCCGATGCGGACTTGATCTTGCAAATGGATATTGAGGGCGCGGAATACAACAACCTCATCAACACAGCCGAATCGACACTACGGCGCTTTCGCATCATTGTCATCGAGCTGCACGAGCTTCAAGTCTGCCAGCAGCCGGAAGACTTCAACAAAACATTAGGCCCTGTCCTGCAATTACTCGACCAGCACTTTATTTGCGTCCACGCACGCGCGAATAATTGCTGCGGTGAGTTTATCCTGCACGATTCGCCGCTAAATCTTCCGAATGTGATCGAGTTGACATTTCTGCGGCGCGATCGTTGGCAGGGAATTGATGAAAAGGCATTGCAGCCACCGTTACTTCCACATCCGCTCGATATCGCGGCAAACGTCCCTACCAAACAACCGCTTTTTCTCAATGAGCATTGGTTCGAATCTGGAGAACGGCCTGCCGCTTCAACCATCAAGTTACTGAGCGACCAGGTGAACTACCTATCTCGAGCACTCAAGCAGGCACAAAGGCCACCCAAGCAAAAGCCACCAAAGCGTTCAGAAAACGCAAACGACCTGTACCGGTTGGCGCAATACACGGCCTCTGCGCTGCCGATGCTGCACCCGAAGCCAACAGATGAGCATTTGATGGAGCTTGCCAAAGGAAAATCTTTCAGCCTCAGCTCAAGACATGCCACGAGCCCAAAAGCGAGGGTTGTGAATGATCAACAGCCTTACTTCTTTCATACTCGCGAGGAAACACATCCGTTCATCACCATTGATCTCGAAGCTGAGCACAGACTCTTCGAATTAAGGATAAAAAACCGTTCTGACATCTGCCGGGATCGTGCGCGCTTTTTGTTCTATACCACACACCATGAGCCTGCTCCGAGCATCTTGCAAGGCTTTCCTATTGCGGTAGACGAGGCCTTCTTGACTCAGCCGAATGCCATCAGTATGACCGAGCTTCGGGGTTGTGTAGCACGTTATCTCAGCATTTTCTCGTCGGACTCAACCTTCCTTCATTTTTCGATGATTCAAATCATGGGTTCAACGATCGAGTGATTGAATGTTTGGGAAGCCCGATCCCAAATTGCGCGATAAGCTGCCTCTAATTTGGCCACAAAGCCTTTGTGGTCAAGAAGAGGCGAAGAGCGCATTGCTGGCCGAAGCGATTGGCGTAACATCACTAATGCATCAAGATCCTTCGCCAGACCTGTCGCGATCCTGACATAGTCATCGATATCCTGGGCGATCAGCCGTTGCAAGCCAAGCTGCATCAGTAAACTGGCGCCTACGCGCGCCGCGTGCCGATCACCAGCGAGGCTCACCATGGGCACACCCATATAGAGTGCCTGGCAGGATGTCGTCGTGCCGTTGTACGGAAATGGGTCGAGTGCAATATCGATTCTGCGGTACAAGCCAAGATGCTCAGTACGCGACGGCACCTGCCCCATGATCTCGATTCTTGCAGCATCGTCTAAGCCTGCGGCAACAAAGCGTTCGATTGCCCTTGCCTTCTCGCCCTCTTCTTCAAGGCCGCCTGTTTTAAGCAACAGCCGTGAGCCCGCAGTGTTCATCAAGATGGCGGTCCAGGTCTCGATCGTCGGCTGTGTGAGCTTAGAATATTTATTAAATGAACCAAAAGTGATGAATCCGCTTGCAGAAGCAGGTGTTGGTTCAACCGGAGGACAGCCTGAAGGCGGTTCAAAGGTCAAAAACACAGGATCAATTCTGACCAAGGACTCGGAAAACCAATGATCCGCAGCTCCACAGGGATCTGAAACAGTATCGGTTATTCGATAATCAACAGTTGAAAGACCAGTCGAATTCGGATAGCCAAGATAGGTGACTTGCACTGGCGCAGGCTTCAGAGCCAGCACATCCAGTCGATTCCCGGAAGTATGACCTGCAAGATCCACTAGAATATCGACATCATCTGCCAATATCAGCTCGGCGACATCGGCTGCACGCAGGTCATGAACCTCTCTCCAATCATCAACCATGCTTTTTATTCTTGCCGTTACGCCATCTGCGATGCTGTTGGCATAATAACCAATAATATGGTAGCGCGCATGATCATGATGCGCCAAGATTGGTTGGATAAAATACGCGACTGGATGCGACCTGAAGTCGGGTGAAAGATAACCAATGGTCAAACGCTTTCTTTTGTTCAGCTTGGCAGGCAAAAAGCGGCGGGGCTGGCGATTAGTGAAATAGCGCTCTCCCCATCGGCGATGCTCCTCGGCAATCGTTTTGGCGGACACCTCAGAACTAAAATTCAAAGCCAATAAAAGACGGCTATGGATGGAGCGGCTTGGCTGTATCGCTAATGCGCTTCGATAGGCGTCTATGGCGCCATCTAAATCACCGAGCAGTCTTAGCGCATTACCCAGGGCGCGATGTGCGCGTGCATAACAAGGGTTTCGCTCAAGCGCATCCCGATAGATCAAGCACGCGAGACGAAGAGATCCTGACTCGAAATACTGGCTCCCAACGAGAAAAAGGACTTCAGCCTCATTCTCCCCATCCGCCGTTAGCGTTGTCAAAAAAGAACGCTTCTCTTCGTTGCTGACCAAGTTCGACAAGAACGCATGAAGCTGTCGATAAGACGGCTTATCAACGAGCAGGGAGCAGATTTTGTTTTTTTCAAAATCCGCCTGCTCGCCTTTTCGCCAAGCAGTCATCAGCTTTGTCAAAAGGCCATCCAATTCACCCATGCATGATGCCTTCTTTCCCGTACCTCTCTTGCTCTGAACCTATGTTACCGCACCCACTAGTTCAAACGCGGTTCGTCAGACTTTCGAGGGCTATGTGCTTTCATCCCCGCCAACATCCTCCATCCCATCGAGATCTGATTCGATTAATTCAGACTCTTCATCAAAAAGCTCTGACATATCGTCAAACCCCTCGTCTAGCTCTTCTTCAAAAACAAAGACCTCTAGCTCGTCATAGTCGGCATCGCCATCGGAGTCGTCGTCACTAGGGCCGTTGGCATCCGAGTCGCTGTCAGCATCTGAGTCGTTGTCGGCATCGCTGTCGCCATCGGCATCCGAGTCGCCGTCGGCATCGCTGTCGCCATCGGCATCGCTGTCGCTATCGGCATCCGAGTCGCCGTCGGCATCACTGTCGCTATCGGCATCCGAGTCACCGTCGGCATCGCTGTCGCTATCGGCATCGGAGTCGCTATCGGCATCGGAGTCGCCATCGGCATCCGAGTCGCCATCGGCATCGGAGTCGCCGTCGGCATCGCTGTCGCTATCAGCGTCCGAGTCACCGTCGGCATCGCTGTCGTCATCAGCGTCCGAGTCGCTATCAGCGTCCGAGTCACCGTCGGCATCGCTGTCGTCATCAGCGTCCGAGTCGCCATCGGCATCCGAATCACCATCGGCATCCGAGTCGCCATCGGCATCGGAGTCG
>NZ_JAYESN010000044.1:0-39446 GCF_034860625.1 Lamprobacter sp. | reverse complement strand
GCGATGGCCTTGTCAATTAAGATGCGGGCGCGGATGGCGTCGTACCTAAATAATCAATGATGGCCTTGAGCAAGCGCTTGGCATCGTCTATATCACGACTTGCATCTTCAGCAGTGACCAAACCAGACAAGTCATAATCTCCGCTCTGTCGATCCTCGAACAAGCGGGTCAGAATCGCGGTGAACTCCTTGGGGAAAATCTCCGTTTTCACGAAATCCTTATTAAATCGCCCTATTGAATGAGCGTGGGATGAAAACGCTTGTCCGTTTGAAAGATGCAGCGCGCTTATCGCATGAAATGCAGCGTAATAAGCGCGCGAGACTGCATCGTCCCAAGCACCATTTTCAAGCAGCATCTCCGCCACACGCAGCTTCTCAGCGGCTTTCGCTAATACCGCATCGATTTGACGCGTCACAACCGCCGTCCCTCCCGCTCAATATTCAGCGCCAGGGGTGTTCCTTGACGCTGCATCCACTCGGACTCGGATCTAACAATTGATGTCACCAACGCCTCGTGGCGATCCATCATGTCGACTTCAATAGCCAGAATGGCTGCACGGATTTCAGGCGAGCGCTGATCAACGATCACCAGCATGTCATAGTCGGAATTAGGCCCGGCATCGCCCCGAGCCCGAGAACCGAAAAGGCGTAGATCCTTGAGGTGGGCGCCCAGTCGCTGACGGACTGCGTCGGCAAAAAAGACAGGAACCTTATCTCTCTGAACAGATACCATTGTTAGGCCACTCCTCGTCGCTCAGCTCGGCGTGCAGGCTTCTCGCATCCAAGGGTGACAGATCCAGCACCACTTCGAGAAACCCCGGCCCCTTTTCGTTCGCTTTCAAATAGCGCCTGAGCACATCGAAAAAAGGCGTCGCGAAGACTTGCTCGGCGCATTCAACATAGTCATGGGCATCGGGTTGCCCGGTTTCATCGCATGTGTCGTTCTGAAACAAGACTTGACTCAGGTTCTTATATCCCTTGTTGAAGTTGGTCACGGCTCCTGGAAACTGTTTTCCAAGCTCGATAGCCGGCTTGCCCGTCCGCACCGCGTGCTGCTCCAGGCGCTGCGACACCGTAAAGGGCGAAATCACATGCGCGTTTGCGGTCGCCAGAACGGCATTGATCCGGGCAGATACCGTACTCAGCTGGCGAATCCGTGCATCGGCTTCTTCAACCAAGGCCTGAGGAAATAACAGTGTTCCGGCAAAGGCGTCGGCAAAATCTTCCGCCTCTTCTCCCGCCAAGCTCGGCGCCAGGCAGTGACCCAACTCATGTGCCATCCAGAACTTGAAGTCATGCACGTTGGTATCGAGGTTGAGGTAGACCCAGGTGGTCTGCGAATCCGGCAAGTAGAGATGCACCGCATTCTCGTGCCGTTGCTTTGAGCCCCAGAGCACCGGCACCACCACCGCCTGCAACGCGGTAAAGTGTCGAATCAGGTGCTGAAAGTCGACCGACTCCCGTGGCTCGAGACCGATCTCGGCGCGCAGCTCTGCCGTGACCTGTTGTAGGTAAGCGTCATCATAGGATGGCGCCTTCAGCACCGGCGGCATCTTGAGCGTATCGAACGGCAAATACGGCACCAGGTGGCGAAGATGCCGGCCGATGTGCTCGGCCTTTTCGATGTGATGGTCTTTCGTCTTGGTGCCCTTCATCTTCCGGAAGGCCACCCTCGGCGCAGCCGGGTCATCCACACGCACCAACTCGCTAAAGCTCAGGCCCAGCAATTTTCCAAGCTGTAGCAGTTTGTTGGGGCGTGGAAAGGATTGCGCGCGCAGCCACTGCGACACCGCTTCGCGGGAGACGCCCAGCGCCTCGGCTACCGCGCTTTGTGAGAGGCCCGCTGCGTCCATCGCGCACTGGGCCTTGTCGACGTTCAGGATCTTTTGCATGCTGGCAATCTGGGTCATGCGTCAAGTTTTGTCAAGTTGGCGCCTTGGAGCGGAAATACCACGGCCAAGGCAGCGGCCAGATAGACATGGTCTTGCCCTCGCGGCCCAGGGAGATGGCCTTGTCGATCAGGGTGCGGGCGCGGATGGCGTAGACCTCCAGGCCGTCGATACAGTCTTCGATTAGCGCTTGTCGATTGCCTGTAGCACTTGCCTCACCTGATATCGTCATTCGCCCTGACTCGCGGATACGGCGGTGCCAGGGCGGCAGAAGGTTGCCCTTGGTGTTCACGTCGATAAAACACCTGTCCCACGCGTTCAATGTGCTCGCGTAGGCCAGCATGATCGATCTGGTCGAAAAGGGAAAGATCGACTTGGTAGGGAATCGACGACTCATCAAGCGCGGTAGCGATGTGACCCAGCCTGTCCAGGTCGAGATCCTGGCCGAAGAGGGTGAGGTCGATATCGGAGCCCGGCCGGTGAGTACCCTTGGCGCGTGAGCCGTAGATGATGGCCGTTTCCACAGCAGGCACTCCGGCCAGAATTTGCCGGATGGTGTGGGTGGTGGTCTGTGGCAAACCGAATTCGCGCATGCTCAGGATTCCGCGACAAAGCGTTGCTGCAGTTCCAGAAAGGCCTGGTAATAGCGATCCACGATGGCTGCGGCCAGTGCGTTTGCCACCGACTGATTGTAGGTGTGACTGGAGAGATTGCGCTTTTCGATCATATCCATCCAGACCTCGCCATCGCTCACCAATCCGCGTTTAAAGGCTTCGCGTGCGGTGCTTCTGGAACCCACAAGCCCTTGGATACCTTCCATTTCAAGGTAATCCTTCAAGACATTCCAGGCCAGCTCATGAGTGAACTCGAACCCTTGGATCAACCCCTGCTGCTCGAGATCAGACAGTGGACGCTGTTGAGTAAGATCAATGGCGAGTGTCAGTTGATGCAGGGCGCGTTGAAAATTATCAAAGCGTTGTTTCCAGCGAATATCATGTGTCACGGCCAACCTCCATCAGTTACGCGTCATCCTAGTCAGCGACTTGTGGTAGTGATCAAAATCTGTTGCCAGATAAGACTTAATCTTTATAAATCAATAATTTGATTGGTCAATCAACAGATCTTGAGCACTACCTTCGAGCCTTCGTCGGCTGCTCGGCCAATAATGGCACGCGGCCCAAATGCCACTCGATCCTCTCCATCACCGACGACGCCATCGGCAGATGCTGCTTTTCCGCATCCCAGACTTGCCGAAAGCGCTCAACGGTCTCGCTGGCGGTGTCCAGCACGAGCTGCCTCGGCAGCCGGGCCTTCTCTGCCAGGTGGGACAGCTCCTCGAATGTGAAGGCATCGAAGCGCGCCGAACGGCTCACCTTCAGAGCGGCTCGATCATCGGGGATATAGGCCAGCGTCGAGACCAGATCATAGCTTGGCGCCAGCCGCGCATGACACCCATCTGGATAGATCAGCGACCAGTTCTTCAGATGCATGTCGGCATTGCCGATCAGCGTATTGAAGACCAAGCGCCGGATGAACTCCACGACATCACCCAAACCGCATTCGGTGCCGATCACCGTGGCAAGATTGCGCGCGCTTGCCCGCCCATACTTTTCGTCAGGATAGACGCCGAAGACTTGCGCAAAATCTTCGATATGGACCGCCCGCCCATCATCGGCGCGATCAAATCGCCGAATCGCAAACGCCTTGGCCCCGATGCGCTCAATGCCTTCGGGCAGATTGGCCACCCGGTCGAGATCGACCAGCTCGAACGCGGGAACCTGAATCCCGACCATCCGCGCCAAGGTCATCATCGAACACTCATTCTCCGGCACGCCAGGATACTGAGCCGAAGGGAGCTTAATGATCCAACCGCCGCCAACACCTTGCGCCGGGATCGTCAGCCCACCCCTCGCTTCCATCACCGCCGAGAATTTCAGCTGCACTCCGGCCAACGAGAATCGCAGCAACCCCGGTGGTTGCGCAGGACCTGACTCGACCGCCGTGCGAGCCGCCAAAGCCGGCGGAGGCCAACGCCCCTGCCCGCTGTGAGCCCGAACCTTCAAAGCACCGGGCAAATCCTCACCCAACGCCCAGAGCAAAAAGAATTCGCGAACGGGCTTCACCCCCGCCATGGTGGCCAGATAGGTCCGCAGCAGGCCCTCTGGCAGCAGATTGGAAAAGAACGGCATCAACCGGGTCTGATACAACCGTTGCCCGGTGATCAACTGCCCGTAACGATCTTTGAAGCTCAGGCTGAGCACCGGGCGATCGCCCTGATCGATATAGGCTGGAGAAAAGGACAAGAGGCTGCGATCGCCCTCCAACAGGCTCAGGCTGCCGATCGGCTGCTCATGAAGCAGGATCTCCAAGCTCAACGGCTCAGGCATCGCCCGCGTCCTCAGCGTCGTCATCGTCATCGTCGAGGCGGTAAGCAGGGCGACCCGCATCGGCATCCAAGCCGAGCAGAGCCCTCACCGCCAGCAGCGAACGACGGGGCACCAGCACCGGCTCGAGCTCTAGCGCGCGCGCCATCTCCAGCACGCTGCTGAGCCGGGGATCGACCAGGCCTGACTCGATCTTCGATAACTGTCCCTGCTGAAGGCCGGTCATCGTCGACAACGCACGCTGGCTGAGTCCAGCGGCTTCGCGCGCGGCCTTCAGCCGCCCAACGATGGTTTCCTGATTGGAACACATGATGCTCTATTCTCTATCATCTTTGCTGTTTGATAGAGTTTAGCGCATCTTACACCGACCCCAACCCGTTGAAGTTGATCTTCCAGCGCGCAGTGCGCTGACCGGGCGCGGTCATCCAGACACTTCTTCGGGTTCGCCGTAAGTCTCGATTCCCAGGCGCCGGGCAACATCTTGCGCGCGGCTGTCGATCATCGGTGAGATGACGATGAGACGGTTGGCTTTACGCTCGTGCCGCCGCTCGTAGAACCGGGCCTTGCGCTCGAAGATATACATGCCCGCTTTGTCGATCGAGGATTTCAGCTCACAGAGGATCAGCAGACCATTTTTGATGAGGACATCGATCTCGACTTGGTCCGGACGGCCGAAAACCTCGCCGTTGTCATCGTATTCGCTCACGTTGAGCACCTCGACGCCAAAGGTCTTTTCCAAGATGCCGGCCAGTGCGTCGCGAAAGGCTTTCTCCGAGCGCAATCCCCAGCGCGCGCCCAAGGCACCGATGCTGCGGTCGATGCGTTTACCCAGCGCCAGGCTTTCCTCATGGAGACCTTTGAGCTCTGCCTGGTTGGCTTCCCACTTGCGGTTCTGCTCTTCCCACTTGCGGTTATGTTCCTCCTCCTTGCGGTTCTGCTCTTCCCACTTGCGGTTCTGCTCCTCTCGCGACGCTTGCAGCTCTGCCTGGTTAGCTTCCCACTTGCGATTCTGCTCCTCTCGCAACGCTTGCAGCTCTGCTTGGTTGGCTTCCCACTTGCGGTTCTGCTCCTCTCGCAACGCTTGCAGCTCTGCCTGCTTGGCTTCCCACTTGCGTTCAGCTTCCTGGCGCTCGCGCTCGAGGCGTTCGTCGTTCTTTCGCCAGAGTGCGTCTTGGCGTTCACGCTCTCGGCGCATTTCCTCCAGCGTTTGATGGAACCAATCGTTGGTCTCGTCGCGGCGGCTGTAGAGGTTAGCGGTCAGACTGAGGATGGCTTCGCGAAAGGCAGGATCGGATTCGAGCCATGTGGGCAACTCGCGCTTGACGGTTTCCTTGAGTGATTCGAGCGTCGTCATCGGCGACTCCAGGTTGATCCAAAAACAGACAACAGCCTTAGACCGTAGGGTAGCACCGGCGGATGCCTGCAAGTAGGATTATGATAGTCTTTAGGCTCTGGTCGTTCCAGGGTATGCAAGTGATGGATGTAAACGCTATTATTTATTTAATCAGCCAAGGGGAAAACACCGCCGTTGAGTTTAAGCGCGGTGATGTCAGAGCGGACAGCTTGGCGCGGGAAATGATTGCTTTTGCCAATTCCAGCGGCGGCACAGTGCTGATCGGAATTGATGACGACGGCAGTGTGTTAGGCGTCGAGACCGACAAACATCACGATGAATGGGTCGCAAATATCGCACGGAATAATATTGTCCCGCCCATCAACGTTGCATGCAGCGAACTGAGACTTGAAGGCAAGCCGATTGTGGTTGTCGAGGTGCCAAAAGGAAAGGACAAACCCTACCAAGACACGAGCGGTCGCTTTTACGTCCGCGTGGGCTCAACCAACCGCATCGCCAGCCTGAATGAGCTGATGCGGCTGTTTCAGCACAGCGGATTTTTCCACTACGATGCCATCGAAGTGGAAAGAGCCGATGAACGCAGTCTCAACCAGACAGCCATTGACCAGTATTTTCACAGGTATGACATCAGCTATACCGAGATGGAGCAGCAGGAACGCTCAACGCTGCTCAAAAATACCGACATTTTATCGGATAACGGCATTCCGACCATCGCCGGTCTGTTAATTTTTGGAACCAACCCGCAGCGCTATCTGCATAATGCCTGCATCAGCTTTGCCCATTATCTAGGATCTGAAATCACTGAAGAACTGATTGATAAAAAAAATATCCAGGGCACTTTGCCCGATCAGGTTGAGGCTGCGTTGCAGGTGATCAAAAACAATATTCTAACGCCCTCATCCATCGTCGGAGCAAAGCGGGAAGACCGGACACTCTACCCTGATAAAGTGTTTCGCGAACTGATCGTCAATGCCTGCGTCCATCGCAATTACTCCATCCTTGGCTCAAGGATCAGGATTTTCATGTTCGATGACCGCATCGATTTCATCAGCCCAGGGCAATTACCCAATACGATTACCCCCGAGAAATTAAAATCAGGCGTCTCTTATGCGGTTAACCCGATCATTGTCAAGTTCATGGAAAACCTAAGATATATTGATAAACTTGGTCGCGGACTGCCAATGGTTTACCAAGAGACGAAAAAGCTGGGCAAGGAGGTACGGTTCGAGGAAATTGGGGAGGAGTTTAAGGTGTCTTTGTTTTTTTAACTTCGCAGTTATTGGCTGAGCTGACACTCACCTCGAGGCTCAGAGTAGCCAAACCGCCACGCCCTGTATTCCGATTGCAAGCACCACCGCCTTAGGCCAAAGTCGGCGCCAAATCGGGCTTGCATCTTTTAGCCAGCCCTTTTAAGGTGACGAAATTCGTTTGACTGCAAGCTCCTGATTTTTGGTCAAGGTGCTTGCGACGGTCCCTATGGTCCAGTGACCGCCAGATTCACCTGCATTCGTAACTATCTGACCCTGAATGTTGTTTTTATGCACCTCAAAAGGGCTGGCGCATAGACTGGAGCAGCAAGCAGAGCCGCACCTGGGGGATATTGTGAAACCACGCCTCCCGGCGCATCGACAAACGAGCCCATGGGACCAAAATAGGGCTTACTGGTCAATTGCTCATAACCGAATTGTACCGGCGACCCTGTATGACCGATATGCCAGGCACTCACGGCAATCGTAAGAACATCGGGATCTTGCGGAAGCTCCCAACTCGCTGTCACGCCATAAGTCAACGTCAGGGGAAGAAAAAGAGACAGAAAAAAGCGCTTTCGCGAGGAAAAGAGAGAGCGTTCAAAGGCTGCCTGAAATCGACTGAGATAGCCGCCCTGTCGCATCTCACGGAAGGTTTGAATGTTAATAGCAAAGCGTTTACGGGACACCGGAAGCATTAAACCTATCCCCTACCTTCAATGACCCGGCGAAATGCCTGCACCGCATCGTACTGATCCGGAATTGCAAGACAGCGATCAATGGCTTCAGCATCAAGGCCGGGCAACAATTGACTGCTTGTGGCCAGGGCGTATCCCTCAGCGGTCAAGACATGAATCTGCAGATGGCCTAAGCGGCAGATCCACACCTCCGCGATGCCCTTGGCCCGATAGAGAGGGAGCTTGCTCAGTGCATCGCTGGTGATCACCACCTCGATCACCAGGTCGGGTACGGGTTTGTCCTGTCCGAAGCAGTAGGACTCATCCGGTTCTCCAGCGGCAAAGGCTGGCTGCTCCAGCGTAAATCCACCACGTCCGTAGTAGCGCTGGCCTTTGCGCTGGCAGTAGGCTTCAACAAAGTAACCGAGCGTTGTCTTATGGCGCTCGTGGCGCTCGCCAACCGGTGACAGGATCTCGAGCACTCCGTCGATATAGGTCAGGCGCACGGACTTGTTGTCTGGAAACAGGGCCGAGAGCTGCTGGTAGCGCTCCCAAGTACAGGGCTTGATCAGCACACGACGCTCGTCGGCTTCGGAGCGCGGCGGAACGGACCGGTCTAGCAGGGCCTGTGCTTGCGACATGGATCACCTGTGACTTGCTCAGAGTGTGGGCTTTTGGAGGCCGAGCCTCGCAGCCTTAGCGGTAAGGCGGCTATTCTAGCAGCCCGCTATATCGTTCGGCTGGCGACCTGGCCGGGCCAAGTGCCGGGTGCTGCCGCGATCGGCATGTCGCTGAGCTCGCATGAGCCGCTGCGCGCCACGCGGCGAGTTGTCTCTATTGTCGAAAAGTGTCCTCAAGAGTACTCTTAACAGAGTGAGTCTTGATTGATGCTCGGGGAGCGAAAAACTGTGTCTGTGAGCGATCTTAACGCTAATGATCTGAAAATCCGGGGTGTGACGGCCATCGCTGAGGCGCTGTCTGAGCAAGCCGAGGCGCTGGTTGCGGTACGAGGCAAGCCGACGTATGTGGTGATGAAGCTTGACCACTACCAGCATCTGCGCGAATGCGAACTGGACGTGGCGCTCGCGGAGACGCGCGCTGATCTTGCCGCCGGGCGGGTCATCAGGGAATCGGCCGAGGCACATCTAGAGCGTCTCGATGCGATGGAGCGATCCTGAACTCAACCGATGGCCTTCACGCTGGTTTTCACGGATCGCTACAACCGGCATGCTGCCAAGTGGCTAAAGCGCCATCCGGAACTGCGTGGGCAGTATCTGAAAACACTACAACTGCTCGAAGCCAATCCCTTTCACCCCTCGTTGCGGCTGCATGCGCTGCAGGGACGTCTCCAAGGCTTGCACTCGGTTTCAATCAACCTGTCCTATCGCATCACGCTCGAGCTGCTGATGACCGAGGCCGAGGTGATCCCTATTGACATCGGCAGTCATGACGCGGTGTACCGGCATCGCGGAACCGGCGGCGCAACTGGTTGAACGCGTCAGCGAAGCGCAACCGCTGCTGAAGGCGCTTCGGGAGCGGACGGCGACCACTGCTGCTTTCGTCGTGCTGCCGCTGCTTGCGCTGCTCATCAGCGCCTGGCGCAGCCATGTCAGCCCGCCCCGCGCCCGCACGCCCTGGCTCGGGCTCACCCTGCTGATCGGCGGTGGGCTGCTGCTGATGGGCTGGCAACTGCGCGGTGCCGCGCTCGCCAACCTCTATGCCGGGCTGGCCTTGGCCTGGTGGGCGGCGGCAGTGGGGGCGCGCATCGGCGAGACGCGGCGCCTGCTGCCACGTTTGTTGCGGCGCGCCGGGCCAGCGCTGGTGGTCGCGTTGTTGCCGCTTACCGTCACACTGACGCTGACACTGACCAGACTCAACGACGCCTCCGCCGATCACGATGACAACTCGGACCCAAGCGCCGACGAGGCCTGCGACCTACCCGCGGTCGCAACGCAACTCAATCAACCCCCCTGGCAAGCGCAAGCGCCCTTGCTGATCGCCGCCCCGGTCAACTTGGGAGCCCCGCTGCTCTGGCTGACCCCACATCAGGTCTTGGCTGCACCCTATCACCGCAATCACAGCGGCATCGAGGCCGGCACGCAGATCTTCTTTCGCGATGCCGAAACGGCGCGCAAGGCCATCGCGCGGCACGGCGTTGACCTACTGCTAGTCTGCCCGCACGACCCGGTCGCCACCCATGAACGCCGCGACGGCCACCACCTGTTCTACGATCAACTCGTCGCCGGCGAGACGCCGGATTGGCTGGTCGAGATCCCCCATCCGGGCATGGCGCGACTGCTGGCGCCCCAGCATCGAGATCAGACTTGATGGGCGCTTTCAGCCCAGAACCTGGTGAAAACAAGAGGTAGCCGTCGATCTCTACTGCGTTTCCACATCAAAGGCCACCACCGCGCGCTGCTCGCGGCTGAACTCAATGCCGATCAGATGGATCGGCAGCCCCTCGGCGCGATATTTCTCGGCGACGCAGATCGAGCCGCCCATGGTGGCTGGCCGGTCTTATCGACATAGTAATAGCCGTCTTCACACATCTCGCGCAAGGTTTGGATGCCGATGGGCAGGCGTTTACGGTGCATAATGGCGCGATGATTCCAGCAACTGAAACACACTGGGGGATGCGACCCCAGCGGGACAAGGCCCTGATGTTAGCGCGACGTGAAGTCGCGGTCTTCGTCTGTGACGCTGTCAATCTCGAAGGCATCCCGTTCACGCTACCAGAAGTTCAAACGCTGCTGGAGGGCATTACCGTAGGCGGGCACAAGGTCAGCGATCAGCAAGTCGTGCTCAACCAGGGCAAGGCCTGGGAGCATCTGTTCGCCTCGCTGCGCGAGAGAACCTTTGCACTCAGCCGCGATGTCGCCTGCACCCTGCATGGCATTGCCGCAAAAGAAGAGGCGCTTGCCTGGGGCGCATTCCGTTCTGGTGGCGTGACGATTGCTGGTACCGATTGGCTCCCACCCAAGCACACCGACCTGCCCCATTTGTTCGCGCGCATGATCGAGCAGGCGGGCTTGCTCGAGGATATTTACGACCGCGCGATCTTCGTCTTCTTGGAAATGGCGCGCACGCAGTTTTTTTATGATGTCAACAAGCGCTTGGGCCGCTTGATGATGAACGGCCTGTTACTCGATAGTGGATACCCGGCCATCAATCTACCCGCGCGCCGTCAACTCGAGTTCAATCAATTGATGCTCGATTTTTACGCCTCTGGCGATCAAGCCGCGATGAACGCCTTCATGCGCTCCTGTCTCGACACCAGGCTGATCGATATCCTCCGCGAGCCCAACGCTTGACAACGCTCAAATCAGCGTCTCGGTCTCGAACGCCACCACCCCGCGCTGCTCACGGCTGAATTCGATGCCGATCAGATGGATCGGCAGCCCCTCGGCGCGATATTTCTCGGCATAGCCGCGCGCCTTGATCTGCGCCAACGCAGCCCCTTCGGGGGCGATCTCCACCACTTTGAACTCGAACAACCAGATGGCGCCATTGAAACGCAGGCGCAGATCGAGCCGCCCATGGTGGCTGGCATCCTCCGGCACCAGATCGAGCCCGAGGGCGGCGAAATGACTGTAGAAGACGCTGGCGTAATAGCCCTCGTAACGCGCGATCGGATTATTGTCGTGCCAGGCATGCGGAATCGCGGCAAACAGGCTTTCGACATGCTGACGCAACGCCTGCAGATCGCCCGCCAGCAAGATGTCGTACAGGCGACTCGTCAGCTCGCTCGCCTGCCCAGGATCGCCAATCAGCGCTTTCGACAGGCTGTCATTCAGTGCGGCGCTGACCTCCAGATTCGGGTAACTCAGGCGATATTCCCAACGCGCGCCGATCTGGCGAGCGCCGGTGAAGGTCAGATAGCCGGTTTGCCAAAGCAACGCCTCGGTCGCCAGATGGTCGACGTCGAACGCCGAGAGCAGCGTCTCATCCGCGCGCAGCGTGGCCAGGTTGGGCGTAAAGAAGCCGCGCTCGGTCAGCACATCGACCAGAAAGGTCGGCGTGCCGGTCTCGAACCACCAAGCATGGAAGAGGCGCTGCTTGAATAGCAGCAGCAGATCGAAGGGATTGTAGACCGCCTCGCCGAGCCAGTTGTAGCCGTTGTACCAGGCGCGGATCTGCGCGCGGTCCAAGCCTTCCAGCTCGGGCGCGAAGACGGCGTCCAGATCCGCCTCGGTATACCCGCACAGGGCCGAATAGTCGGCATCGACGGTGAGATCGTAGAGATTGTTCAGCCCCGAGAACAGGCTCACCTTGCTGAACTTGCTCACGCCGGTGAGGAAGGCGAAGCGGATATGCGCGTCCGAGTCCTTGATCACCGAGTACAGATTGCGCAGCCCGTCGCGCAGTGTGCGCGCGGTCTCGGGATCGCGCAGATTATCCAGGATCGGCTTGTCGTACTCATCGACCAGCACCACCACCCGCTCGCCGGTGTTGGCGTGGGCCAGGCGGATCAGCTCGGCGAAGGCACCATCACTGGTCGGCTGCTCGCAGCGAATACCGAGCGCCGTTTGGTTGAGCGCGAGCTGCTCGCGGATCTTGGCCTCCAGCTCGGCGCGGGTGCCGACCACCCCGCCGCCGAAGCTGAACCGGATCACCGGATACGTGCGCGACCAATCCCAGCGCGCATCGGCCTCCAGCCCGGAAAACAACGCCTGGTTGCCGCTGAACAACTCGGCGAGCGTGTCCAGAAACAGGCTCTTGCCGAAACGGCGCGGACGAGACAGGAAGTAATACTTGCCCTCCTCGATCAGCCGCAGCGCATAGCCGGTCTTATCGACATAGTAATGGCCGTCCTCGCGGATCTCGCGCAGGGTTTGGATGCCGATGGGCAGGCGTTTACGGTGCATACTGATGTCCGTGCGTTCGGAGTCGACTCGAACTAGCGGCTGCGCCTTGGTGCGCGCCCAGGGCACCGATGCTGCGGTCGATGCGTTTACCCAGCGCCAGGCTTTCCTCATGGAGACCTTTGAGCTCGGCCTGGTTGGCTTCCCACTTGCGGTTCTGCTCTTCCCACTTGCGTTCGGCCTCCTGGCGCTCGCGCTCGAGGCGTTCGTCGTTCTTTCGCCAGAGTGCGTCTTGGCGTTCACGCTCTCGGCGCATTTCCTCCAGCGTTTGATGGAACCAGTCGTTGGTCTCGTCTCGGCGGCTGTAGAGGTTAGCGGTCAGACTGCGGATGGCTTCGCGAAAGGCAGGATCGGATTCGAGCCATCGGGGCAACTCACGCTTGACGGTCTCCTTGAGTGATTCGAGCGTCGTCATCGGCGACTCCAGGTTGAGCTAGGATCAGACAATGGCCTTAGGATAGCAGCGCAGCGGCCAAGGCGCGGACGTGTCGAGGGCGCCTTTCTCCAGCAGCAGATAACGCAGCCGTGGCGCATCGTCACGCAGCCGCCCTGGCGCTGGCTCGATCAGCTCCAGCAGCTCGGTTGCGGCGCATCCAAGATCCGTTCCGCCCACCGGACCAGGTCGGCCGCTTCGCCGACCGCAAAGGTCTATTCGTGCTCGCCCAATCCGGGCCGGCGATGGAGATCCGCAACGACGCGCGCTTTCAGCCTAGAACCTGGTGAAACCAAGCCGATCGGCTGGAGGCTTGTCAACCACCCAGAAGCAGCTAAAATAGCCATCTTAGCTAACCTAACGAGAGCCTGTCATGATCACTGTCACATCTGTTGAGGCACAGAATCGCTTTGGCGAACTGATCGATCGGGCTCAGCGCGAACCGGTCGAAGTGACGCGCCGTGGACGGACGGCGGCCTTTGTCGTTTCCGAGCTCGATATGCAGGAGCTTAGGTCATTGCGCCAGCGCAGGGAGGCGGCAGCTCGCTGGTATTCGAGTTATCGTCAAAGCATCGTCGAGCAGGGGTCAAATCCGTCGACCGCCGAGCTAACAGACGACGCTGTCAACGAGCTCGTGCATGCCCTTCGCTAGGCGGATCATTATCGATACCGGCATCTTGGTCAGTGCGGCCATTCGCCCCGAATCCATTCCTGCACTCGCCCTGCAAAAGGCATTCCTGACATTCGAAGTCTGTATCAGCGACGAAACCTTCAAAGAGCTCGAAACCGTTTTGATGCGACCGAAGTTCGATCGCTATGCCGCAGCAGCACAACGCACAGAATTCCTTTTTGGATTTCAGCGACATGCCACTCACATCCAGGTCCAGGAGCAAGTCACGGATTGCATGGACCCCAAGGACAACAAATTTCTCGCGCTCGCCGAAGCTGCTGGAGCCGAGCTCATCATCGCCAACGACCCGCACCTCACCGATCTACACCCATGGCGGGGCATCCCGATCATGCCGCCCGCGGCTTTTCTTGTCGGGATCAACTAACTCATGGTCGTCCTCGCGGATCTCGCGCAAGTTTTGGATGCCGATGGGCAGGCGTTTGCGAGGCATAAGAGGCCGTGTAACGCACACTCATCCGTCTATTCGTGCTCGCCCAATCCGGGCCGGCGATGGAGATCCGCAACGACGCGCGCTTTCAGCCCAGAATCTGGTGACATCATACAGTGACGAGCCTCTTTTAATTGCGGCTTGCCATAGTCCCATTATGGGACTATTCTTCAACCATGAGAATCATCGCCATCAGCCACCTGAAAGCCTTCTGGGAGCAGTACCCAGACGCCGAGCAACCGCTCCTGGCCTGGACCGAGGAGGTCAAGAAGGCCGCATGGCGATCGCCGAGCGACATCAAAGAGAAGTATCGCAACGCGAGTATTCTCAAGAACCGCCGTGTCGTCTTTAACATCAAGGGTAACGACTACCGGCTCGTCGTGGCCATAGCCTATCGCCACGGCGCCATCTATGTGAAATTCATCGGCACGCACCGTCAATACGACGCGATCGACGCCGAAACCGTTGAAATGGGGTAAGTGCAATGAATATCCGTCCAATTCGCAACGATCAGGACTACCGTGCAGCGCTCAAGGCACTCTCGCCCCTGTTTGACAATGAGCCTGAGCCGGGCACTCCCGAAGGCGACGACTTCGATGTCTTGCTGACCCTGGTGGAAGCCTACGAAGCCAAGCACTTTCCGGTCGATCTGCCTAACCCAATCGCTGCCATCAAGTTTCGGATGGAGCAATCAGGGCTCACCGTCAGCGATCTCGCCCCGGCGATTGGGCGCACCAATCGCGTCTACGAGGTGCTGAATGGCACGCGCTCACTGACACTTCCGATGATCTGGAAGCTTCACAGCCAGTTCGGTATTCCGGCCGAAAGCCTCATCAAACCGATGGAGCGGGTACACATTCGTGCGCGAGCGGGCGCTGCACGATGAAGTGTCGGCGCTGCTTATCCTTGGAGTCGCGCCTCGGTGTCGGCATTAAGCGACCCCCCCATCGGTTACTGGGTGCCGTCGCCGGCATGGTCGTCCGTTGGCCGTCGCTTTTGGCAATATCCGCGATGGGTGAGTGTTCCTCGAAGCCGCGCACAATGAGATCGACCGGCATGTCAAGGGCCTCCTCGAGCTCGATTTTGCACCGCAACGCGTCGCGCAATGGGTGCGCTTCGGTCTCCACGAACAGATCGATGTCGCAGCCTTTCTTTGCGTCATCGACTCTGGAGCCGAACAGCCAGATTCGGGACGCTGATCCCAGATGCCGCTGCACGCCGTAGACGATGAGCTGAGCTTGTTTCTCGGTCAGACGCATATTGTACGGCGGCGCATGGATTCGGGTAGTGGGGCTTGATGAATCCGACCATAGGCGAGCGGAGCCTGTCCGCGCAAGCGCGCGCAGTCTTCGGTGCTCAGCCCGATGTCGCCGAAGTCCGGCTCATGCCGAGCGCCTGAAACACCTTACGAGATGGGTATTCAACGCTCCCCCGTTCCCTATGGCGCGTCGCGCAGTGCCTAAGCGCGCGCAGGCCAGGCGCGCGCGGACGTGCATCGCGCAGGCGCGCAAGGCATGGCTGAGAAAAGAAAAGGCGCCGCTGGCGGCATCGAATGATGCAGGCTCAGCGGCGCCTTTGGAGGGAGGAGTCGGAACGGTGTTAGCCGTTGTGGACGCGGCGGCGGGCGAAACCCAAGCCTAGGAGGCCGCTGCCGAGCAGGAGCAGGGTAGTCGGCTCGGGGACTGATTCCGGTGGGTTAGTATAGGTAGGCGGGTTGACAAAGTCTCCACCACGGAACTCGTAAATCTGGCGTCCAGGGATGGGTTGCCCGCTATCGTTAAAGGCATTGTAACTGAACGAAACAAGAGGATTTGTACCGCCATCCACGAAAGAACCGGGAACTCTAGATCCTGGCAATTCGAAGAGGTCGCCTGTGGACGGGTTTGGAGAAAAGAAACCGACAGTGGCAGAAGTGCCGCCGAGACCTTGTTCATTAGCACCTGATCGAAGACCAGCTTCCCACAAAATCTTCTCGTAATTGAAAACCACATCGAAATCGCCAGTTATTCCAGTTTCGCCACTGCGATCGACCAGGATGAGCTGGAAGCTATTTTGGATATCCGGATTTTGAAGGCCTAAATAATATCCCACATTTTTCCAATTGATACCGAATGCCTGTTGGCTATCGAATGTGCCGGTACCAAAGGTCACTGGACCGCCTGAGCCCGTGAAGCTAGTATCCACATCAGCGAAGAAAGGAGCGATGATGGATTGTCCCACCCCCCCGAGACCGGCGTTTCCAAACGATACTGGCCCACCAAAGCTGAGGTTACCGTCCGTATTGACAAAAGCATTCGTAAATTCATCTCCGAAAAAGTTCGCAGTAAAGCCAAGACTCACCGCTGCTGATGCAGTATCACCAGAAGCAAGCGGATTGCTATCGAAACCTGAAACGATGGGTTCTGCATAAGCAGTTGATGAAAACAACAAGCATAAGGCCATCAAGCTTATGCCTGAAGGTTTATTGAACAATTGCATGGCTATCTCCTTAGAAGAGACAATTGTGAGTGACGCGAACACAACTACAAATAAAGCAATTTTTGCGCCAAAGAAAAATGTATGCATAAAAACAGCAAGTTAGAAGCATCGACCAACGTTGGTATCTGAAAACTAAAGAGAAAGTGTCAAATATATTGACATAAAAAGTGGCAAAGCTCTACCGTGAACTCTTGAGGCAAGTTGCTGAAAAGTTTAGCCATTTATCTAGCTAATCGAGCAAAATCAAAGATCAGGTGCAAGGGGCCTAGAGATGACCCGTGTAAAGGTTTTTTTAATCATCAGGTCTGGAAACAACCGCTCGGTGATACCAAGGAATGGTTTGTACTCCCCCGCTACGGTAACGCGCACCAAATCACCTTCAGTGAAATTACTCGTCGGATTTGTACCTGGCCCACCCTCCCAGTTACTATCGTCATCGCAGTAATTATTATTATCATTAGGAGAGCAATACTCGGTATAAGTATTCTGGATTACCGACATAAAGTCGAGATTGTTGAACATCAGACCAAGTTGAATTAACTTGATATCAGCGGTTTTACTTGTATCGATTCCTGGGTAACGATAGCCGTCACTCATCCCCTCACTGCCTTGGCGCACCGAGTTCTCGGCAACCCAAGACATTTTTTCATTGACCCGCATGATATTAGTCACTTCAATAGTAAGAAACGTCATAATAAAAATCGTCGGTATAAAGATCAAGGTCTCAACGATTGCAGCACCAGCCTGAGAGCGCCGATGCTGAGGGGCCGAGAAGGATGAGCGACGATGTGAGATCATGATTATCTTTCCTTGTGCTTGTTGTGCTTGTACCCGCGCGAGTCGTTACTTCACCAAGAAAGGCTTGGTTGACGTGTCGCTGAAACCGCCGATCGTCTCAACGTCTTTTAATGCATCATCGTATTCAATAGCTTCAGCCCCAGGCGTGCCATTGATATCCAGCGTTTTTCCACGAACCGACCCTGTCACCGATTGTGTTCCTCGTATCTTGACATCACTTTTTGGCGCATAGATTACGCCTGTCAGGTTTCCGTTCCCCGCTAAGTCAACCTCTCCGCCTTTGGCCAGGATGGTCACCTGTGGACGTGTTCGCCCTTCCTCGTCTTCGTTGACCAGAGTCTCGGCCGTGATTTCCCCTGAAGTGAATTTGATATCGCCTTCGACCATCAGCGTCAGGCTCGCACCCTCCTTGACTGAGAGCGTATTGTTGCCTGTTAGCTTAAAGTCACCCTCTACATGGAGGACGGTATCTCCTGTAATCATCAAATCGCTTTTTAAATCTAGGCTTTCAAACTTGTAATAGCCGCCGCTGATCTCGGAAAAGTCGTCAATGTCGGAGTAACTTGTGGATTCAGCGGCCTCGGAATAAAGATTAAAAAAGCCGTCAATTTCTTCCCAGGTTCCTTCAGTGTCAGCGATTGGGTCGCACTCTAGGCTTTTTGGATCTTCGTCGCCCGGACAGATGATGCCGGAATTTTGAGTGGCAGTTGAACAGATGGTCGTTTTGTTATTATCTGAGCAATCTATGCCATACTGTACATTGCCAACAACATTCATGCTATCCACATGCGATGTGATTTCGAGCGTTCCACCGACTTTTAGGCTGCCCCCAATATTCATATCTTGCCTTGCTCGGAGATCACCGAGAACAATAAAATCATAAGAATGACTAAATCCCTGGCGTATTAGATCTGTTCGGAAATCATCTTTGATGCAGATACTACCAGCAATCTTGCTTATGCCGTCGCCGTCTAATCGTCCAGCTGATTGGACCTCTCCCTCTACGGTTGCATTGCCTTTAACACTAATTTCCGAACCAGGCTCCGTCGTATAAACATTGCCAACAATCTCAGAGTTACCTTTAACACTAATTTCCGAACCAGGCTCCGTCGTATAAACATTGCCAACAATCTCAGAGTTACCTTTAATTGTCACTTTCTCACAACCAAAAAACCCATCAAAGATATCTCCATTAATCTCGGGAGCTTCAAAGTCGCTGACACCCGCTTCCATCGCTGCTTCGGCAGCGGCGTTTAAATTACGATTCCTGATATCCTGATCACTCTCAAAGCGCATATAAACCTTGCCGTCCATTATTTTTTTGGTGCCTCTCAAACAATCGGGCGGCTGACAGCCGCCAGTCTGGGCATGGGCATTGCCCGACAGTGTGATGAGTTGTAATACCCTGAGCACGATCCGGTCAGAAAGGCTGCCCGGGGTATGCGCATAAGGCGCTGGCCAACCCGACGGATTAGCCGTGCCTGGGTTCTGATTAACAGCACGGCACTCTGAGTCTTGCTGACACTCCCATCGCAGCGAGAGCGCGGCATAATCAGCCTGATGCTGAGTCATTCGGTTTTGGACGAGGTCAAGGCCCGGATTGACCACAAAGCCGATATAGGCCATAAAGATGATCGGAACGGCAAAGATCAAGATCAGGATAAACAGCATGACGCCACGTTGGGCGCGGCGTGATGTGATCCGAGGGGTGCGTTTCGTTCCCATGGTGTGGCTCAACCTTGTTGTTGGATTGTGAACATTACAGTTTCACCTATCTAGGGAAAATTTGCCGGCGTATCCTGAAAGTCTGCTCGCGGAGATCTTGCGGCATGATCCGTTCGATGTATGGAGTCAAGGGTTCGAAGACGTCCGTGACCACCACCTCGATGAATCTTGCCGGTTCTATTCCGCCGCAGTCATTCCCGTCAAGTGGACTTGTGCTTTCCGCTCCATAGTTCACTGTCATGACCCCGCCTGAAAAATTAGGTGTCCGGCATCTCCAGATTTGATTGACCTCAATATCATCCCCATCGATCTCAATCCCACTCACAGCCGATTGTATATGCTGCTTCACCGCAGTTTCGAGCTCAGCAAAAGTCGCGGAATCACCTGTGGTATCGACCCGATAAGCAGCGCCATTCAGCGAGTATCTCCGATACGCAAACTGTGCGCCCGCATCGGTTGCATAGGCCACCTGCTGCGCCCAAGGCGTCAGGCGGCCGAGATCCGCCACGATGATCAGCATCAAGATCAAGATCAAAACCGCAAACGGAAACTCGACCATCGCCGAGCCCCGTTGTCGTGCCCAGCCGGCACCGCGCACAGTGCACCGGCGCTGCGGATGCCGCTCGCGCGGCGGTCTTCTCATAGGGAGCGTTTCAAAGGTGTTCATGGGGTGTCCCGCAAGCCACCACCTTCGGCGAAGGTCGATGACCTTGAGTATAGATCATGCCAAGCAGGATGCCGCCCTTGTTCATGGCTCCCAGGCTCAGCGATCCCCACGCAACGCCCGCACCCGCTCGGCGTTGTCGCTCGCCAGCGCATAGTGTTTGGGCGCGAGCCGCAGCGCCTGGTCGAAGAAGGATTCGGCGTCTTCCAAGCGCCCGGAGACCATGGCGATGTAGCCGACATCGTTGTAGGCCTCGGCTTGATCTTGCACCTTGCCCAAGGCTTGTAGCGCATCGCGATAGCGGCCTTGGCGGGCGTAGACCAGGCCCAGGTTGCGCCAGGCCAGTGTGTAGTCGGGGTTGAGCTCCAGCGCCTGTTCAAAGGCGGCGACGGCGCCGGCGTTGTCCCCCGCCAGGTAGCGCGAGTAGCCCAGGTTGTTCTGCAGCATCGGCGAGCGCGGCGCCAGCGCCAAGGCGTCTTCGTAATGGCGCTTAGCGCTGGGGTAGTCGCGTCTGAGGTCGGCGAGCACGCCGAGCGCATTGTGGGCACGCGCCTGGCGGCGATCCTCGCGCACGGCGGCGCGCAGCAGTTCTGTAGCCTCGTCATAGTTGCGCTGCCGCGTTAGCAGGATGCCAAGGCCGGCTAATGCATCGGCATGGCGCGGATCGGCTTGCAGGGCTTGACGATAGGCGAGCGCAGCGCGTTGGCGGTCGCCGCGCGCCTCGTGGATGCCGCCGATGCGGGTGTAGGCCTCGGCGTTTTTGGGGTCCATGCGCGCGGCCTGCACATAGAAGAACAGCGCCCGGTCAAGCTCGCCTTGGCTGATCGCAGTATCGCCAGCACTTAGGGCCTCGGCGGCAGTCTCGGGCAGGCCATCGGCGCCTGCGAACGGCCCCTCGCCGCGCGATGATAAGGTTCCGCAGCCGCTCAGGCTCAGCAGCAGCAGGCTCAGGCTGAGCAGGCTGGCGAGCGGGCTGATCCGGTGCGTCGGTTGCCTTAGAGGCTGTCGTGTGCTCATTCCGCGCTCACTGTCCACCGCCAAAATAGTTGCCCATATCAAGCAACGGCGGAGCGATCGCGATGATCAGAAAGGCTGGGATCATGAACACGGCGATCGGAATGATCATCTTGTTACCGACCTTAGCCGCCTGCTCCTCAGCGGCCTTGAGTCGTTTGTCGTTCATATCGTCGGAGAAAATGCGCAGGGTGTTAGCAATGCTGGTGCCAAAGCGGATGGCTTGGATCAGGGTGCCGACGAGGGATTTGATCTCATCCACACCAGTGCGTTGGACCATATCCTCGAGCGCGGTCTTGGTATCCAGACCGGCACGCATCTGCACCATGGTCAGGGTGAACTCATTGGAAAGTTGCGGATGCTGGTGCTCAATCTCCTTGGCTACACGCTGGATAGTGGCGGTCAGCCCCAGACCAGCCTCGACACAGACAACCATCATATCTAGTGCCTCGGGGAGCGCGCGGCGTAGCACGGTTTGGCGCTTGCGAACCCGCTTGACGAGCCAATAGTCAGGCAGCAGTATGCCAATAGATAATGTGAGCAAAGATAGCATTAGGATCATATTCCGATCCATGCCAAGCAGCCATAGGCTGGCACCAACCACCAGCGGTAGCACCAGTAGGCCAACGATCTTGCTCGCGAAGAAAATGGGTGCAGCGCGGTTGGAGCGAAAGCCAGCCTGGGAGAGCTTGATGACGATGCGACTACGCTTGCGCACGTCCAGCGGCACCAGCCCCTGCCCTAGGCGCTCGAGCAGACGCAGGGTGTTGGGATCGCGATCGGGGGTAACGGTGCCGATCGCGGCCTCGTACTCGGCGACCTGGGCATCCAACCGGCGTTTGACCGGGTCGCTCCATGCCCGTATCAGCCAGGCGATGACCAGGCTGATGAGGAAGACCGCAAGTGCGCTACTCAACACCACGCCGAGGCGCAGCAGGTCGGCGTTCTCGGCCCAGCGGTTCAACGAATCGGAGAGGGACGCGAACAGCTCCACGCCTGCCCTAGACCTCAACCTTGACCAGCCGCCAGAGCACAAGCGCGCCTAGGATCACCAGGCCCAGCGCGGTGTAGATTAGCAGCCGGCCAATCTCGGTGTCGAAAAAGTCGGTGATGTAGCCGGGCGAGGTCAGCTCAAGAATGGCGGCGAGCGCAAAGGGCATAAAGCCGACTATCCATGCCGCAACTCGGTTACTGGCAGTGAAGGTCTTGAGCTGGCGCTTGAAGCGGAAGCGCTGGCGCGCGAGGTTTTCGAGCTGATCGATCACGTGCGCCAGATTACCGCCTGTATCGCGCTGGATCATAATCGCGGTGTTGAGGGTGGCGATAGTTGGGCTCGGCACGCGCTCGCTGAGGCCGTCGAGGGCGGCGCGGATCTCGCCGCCATAGTTGAGATCGGTATAGACGATGCCGAATTCCGCCGGCACGACGCCGTCCATGTCGTCAGCGACGATCTTCAGCGCCTGCGTAAGCGGCAGGCCGGCGCGCAGGCTGCGCGCGAGCATCGAGAGCACATCGGGTAGTTCTTGCTCGACCTGTTGCATGCGCCTTTGCTTGCGCACTTGCAGCAGCACCAACGGCAGACTGCCGACGAGCAGGCCGCTGAGCGGGGCCGCCAATGGCAGCTCGACAAGCTGCCAGGTCAGCAGGGCGGCACCGAGACCGAGGGCGAACATGAGCAGCAGGAGTTGGTAGGCCGGGCGCGATACGCCAGCCTGATCAAGCTGTTTGCGCAACGGTTGCAATATGTCAGAAAGTTCGAGTCGCCGCTCCAAGGGCGAGAGGTTTTGCAGATAGCTCTCACGCAGCAAGGAGATGCTCGGCCTGTCGTCCAGCTCATCGCCGGCGAGCCTCCTGACCCGCGCACGCAGGCGCCGCTGATGCCGTGCCTCCTCGCTCAGGGTCCAGGCGGCGAGCCCCAGCAAGAGCAGTGCTACGCTGAGAAAGACAGCAAGCAGGATGAGCGCACGCGTACTCATTTGGGATTAATGCAAACCGCTGCCAAGCGAGGAGGCCTGGGTATTGAACACGCTGACATCCAGGTGGATGCCGCGCTGGCGCAGCCGGTCATAGCACTTGGGCACTAGGCCGGTGGGCTTGAAATCGCCGACCACGTTGCCGTCGGTATCGATACCCCGGCGCTCAAACTGGAAGAGGGTGGCGGTGGTGATCATGTCGCCTTCCATGCCTTGCACCTCGTCGATACTGATCACCCGGCGCTTGCCATCTTGCTGGCGCTCGAGCTGGATAAGGATGTCCAGCGCCGAGGTAATCTGCCCGCGCAGCGGTTTGGTGGGCAGGTTGAAGCCGGCCATGGCCACCATGGTCTCGAGCCGCGAGAGGGCATCGCGGGCGCTGTTCGCGTGGATGGTGGTCAGCGAGCCGTCGTGGCCGGTGTTCATGGCTTGGAGCATGTCGAGCGCCTCGCTGCCGCGGATCTCGCCGAGGACGATCCGCTCCGGGCGCATGCGCAGGGCGTTGCGGACCAGGTCGCGTTGATTAACATCGCCCTTGCCTTCGATATTGGCCGGACGGGTCTCCAGGCGCACCACATGCGGCTGCTGCAGCTGCAGCTCGGCGGAGTCCTCGATGGTGATAATACGTTCGTTGGACGGGATCTCGGCTGAGAGCACATTCAGCAGCGTGGTCTTACCCGAGCCAGTGCCGCCGGAGATGAGCACATTCAGCCGCGCCTCAACCACGGCGGCGAGGAACATCGACATGGGCCGGCTGAAGGCCTGGTTCGCCAGCAGCCGTTCCATGGTCAGGCAATCGACCGGGAAGCGACGAATCGAGAGAGTCGGTCCGTCGATCGCAAGCGGCGGAATGATGGCGTTGACGCGCGAGCCGTCCGCCAGGCGCGCGTCGACCATGGGCGAGGATTCGTCGATGCGGCGACCGACACCCGAGACGATGCGCTCGATGATGGTCATCAGATGGTTATTGCTGTCGAACGCCACGGGCGTGCGCTCGAGCTTACCGTGACGCTCGACATAGATATCCGCGTAGCCGTTGACCAGGATATCCGACACCGTCGGATCCTTAAGCAGGATCTCGAGCGGTCCAAGCCCGAGCACCTCGTCTTGGATCTCGCTGATGATGCGCGAGCGCGTGGCTTGCGGAACACCGACCGGCGGCGGGTTCTCCGCCATCAGCCGCTCGCAGGTGTCGCCAATCTGGCGCTGGGCTTCGGCGTGCTCTAGGTTCGTGGTCTGGCTCAGGTCAAGCGCTTTGACAAGGGCCTCGAAGAGGGTGCGCTTCCATTCCAGCTCGATGCCGGAGAGGGCAGTTCTGCCTGTGCTCAGGGCGCGCGCCCAAGCCTGCCTCGGCTTTGTGGACGGCTGACTCTGGCTTGAAGCCGGTTGGGGTGCTAGCGGCTGGCTTGCGGGTGGCGGATTGGGCTCAAGCGGTCGGTCGGCGCTCAAGCGACTTAATCGGCGGTTGATGGTCATAGCGGGTCTCCTGAATCAAGCGTCGCGCGTCAAGTGGGCTGACGTTTGAGGAGGCTCAGCCATCCCCGCTGTTGCGGCTCAATCGGCTCCTCGTCGGAGATTAGCGTCTTACTGGTCAGCACCTCGGCCAGCTTCATCAGGCCGATGCCCAGTGGCGATTTCGGCGCCTTTTCGCATACCGGCTCGCCGAGGTTAATGCTCTCGGATGCGCGCACATAATCATTCGGTAGGGTCTGGATGGCCAGTGTCGGAAACACGTCGCGAAACTCTTTCAGGCCCAGCTCAGCGCGCCGATCATAGCGGTTGATGACCAGCAGCAGGCGCTCGCTATCGATATTCAACCGCTTGTGCAGCAAAAAGATCAAGCGTTTGGTCTCGTGCAGATGGGCAATGGTCTGTTGGGTGGCCAGGGCGATCACATCCGAGCGCTGCAGGATGGCGGCGATGGCAGCATCGATGCGATGCGGCAGATCCACCAGGATGTTGCTGTAGATGCCATTGATGGCCTCAAGCATGGCCTCAACCCGGGCTGGACTGACATCCTCGGGGATGATGATCTCGTCCATGGCCGCGGCGAGCAGATGCACCTGGGTGTCGTGGCGTTGAATATAGGCGCGCAAGGCGACCTCGTCGAGCGCTTCGACGAACTGCAGCGCCTTGATCAGCCCGTCGCGCACCTTGAGATCCAGATAGGTGGGCAGGCCGCCGAACTGGAAGTCGAAATCCATCAACAACAGGCGCGGATCACCGCGCGCGCGCAAGGCCATGGCGATAGCAACATTGGCCGCGATCAGGCTCGCGCCACTGCCGCCCTTGGTGTTCATGAACGAGATCAGGCGCGAGCCGGCGGCGCCACGCCGGGCGCGCTCCTCGCGCACGAGGCGCGCGATGGCGTTTGCGGTCTCCTCGGCCTGCAGGGGCAAGGTGAAGACATCGCGCACGCCCAAGCGCATGGCCATGCGCAGGAAATCCATATCGTTGTTCGGCGTGATGATGAACAGTGGCGGGCGCGGATTCGGGATGGCCTCAATCAGTTCCCAAACGCCCTCGCGCCAGTCGGTATTGACGCAACAGAGGATGGCGTCCGGCAACGGATACAGGGCCTCGTCCGGCAGGTTGTTGCTGGGCGCGACATAGGGCGTGAGCGTCAGTATCTGCTGTGGCTCGTCAAGCTGCTGCGTGAGCTCCTCGACCATCTCGCGCGAGCGGCCGACGATGAGAAGCTCAAGGGAGACGAGCATGGGCTAGTCTTCTCCGCCGAAATCGCCCAGATCTTCGAGCGTGCCGGTTTGCTGCCGATACGTTTCGAACGCCCGCCTGGCCTTCTCGCCATCAAGCCCAGGCGCATCGCGTGTTGGATCTGTGGTCTGAAGGGCGATCATGTGACGCACGGAATCGCCGAAGGGCGGGTCGAGCACGGTGGGTTCAGCACAGCCAGCAAGCAGGCCAGCTGTGATCAGTAAGGAGAGCAAGAGCTTCATTCGATGATGATCCTTACAAATCATGTCCGAAGGGGCCTTCTGAGCCACTCTTATCCGGCCCGAGACGGCTTTTGCTCTGCCCTGCTGCGGAAGCTGGCCGGTCTCCGCTCGGGGTACCATAGAGCCGGCCTTGAAGATAGAACTCTACCTGACTTGGATCAACGAAGTCCTCGGTTGGCAACTTGACCAAATCAGGATTGTATGAGCGCGCGAGCCGTGGCGTAACGAAGATCACTAATTCAGTCTGGCGTTTCTCAAATTGCTGGCTACGAAACAGGTTGCCCAGCACCGGAATATCACCAAGGCCGGGATAGCGGTCGCCACCGCTATTGGTCCTCTCGCTGAGCAGGCCCGCGATGGCAATGGTCTGCCCGCTTGGAACCTCGACCGTAGAGTCTGCCCCGCGTTTGCGCAGGCTCGGAATCGCTGTGACTGCCGAGACGTTGCTTGCGCCGACAGTCACTGCAGCTTCATCGCTCAGCTCGGAGACCGAGACATTGACCTTCAGACTGATCAGGTCGTTGTCGAGGACGAAAGGCAGAAAGTTGAGATTAATCCCAAACGGCTTGAACATGATTTCAACATTGCCGTCATCGTCCGCTACGGGCACTGGAAATTCACCGCCAGAAAGGAACTCGGCCTTTTGCCCACTAAGGGTCGTGAGATTAGGTTCAGCGAGAATACGCGCGAGCCCCTGGGATTGGGCAATGTCCAAGGCCAGCTCGCTGCCAGCAAAGTTACCGCCAAGGATATCCAATAAAGAGCCGGTAACTGGCAGCTTCACCTCGGGGACGAGAACATCCACTATCCCCGGTATGCCATAGAGAAAACCTGCATCTGCGGCAGTAATCTCGGCAAACCCCACATCGTTCATGAGTGTAAAGCTAATATTGTCATCCCCATAACGACCGAGTAAGTTGATCCCCATCTGCTTGATGAATGTACGCGAAACCTCGGCGACCTTCACCTCGAGCAACACCTGTTGGGCACCGCCAACCCTTAGCAGATTGATGACTCTGACCACTTTTGAGTCATCATCCGCGCCAGACAAAGGACCTAAGCCGCCGTAGACCTCGCCGATATCTCGCGCGAAGCTTTCGGCCAAACGTACAGCAGCATCCAGCCGGCTGGGGCTCGAAACTTCCCCGCTGAGAACGATGGCACTGTTAGCAGATGAGACCCGGATCTGCTCTTTAGGCATTAACTGGTGGAACTTTTCTTTCAGCGTCTGCAAGTCATGGGTAACTTCCAGACCGATCTGGCGCTGCACCTGGTCATTTTCACCCCAGAGGATCATGTTCGTGGTACCGAGCTGCTTGCCGTTGATGTAGATCTGGCGCTCGTTGATCGAGAGGATATCGGCGATAGCGGGATTGCCAAGCGAGATGCGGGCAGCCGGCACGGGCAGTTCGAGGACGCGGGACTTGTTGATCGGCACGGCGATGGTGCCTTGATCGAGTTGCGGGCGGGGGCGCACCGAGCCCCTAAGGCCATTAGCCTGCGCTTGGAGTCCAAGGCAGAGGGCCACTGCAACCAAGATCAATCGCTTGGCCCAGGGTTTACAAGAAAACCACGTTGGCTTATTCATGGCAGCTGACTGCTCATCGACAGTCCCGCCCGGGCGTGGTCAAGCATTGCTCAGTACCACGAATCAATGTCATAACTTCTGTTTCTAATTTTTCCCTTTTTGAATCATTGTACTGACCACGAACAACTAGCTTTATTGCATTGTCATTGATGCCAGTGGCTCGAGCTAGAAACTCAGCCTGATCGCGATCAACTTCAAGGGTTACTGAACGAGCCTCCGAATCAAGCAAATCTTCTTGGTCTCTATTTAATATTCGACCAACCGCCAATACCTTGATGTTACTTAATCTCTTCAGAATCACCGCACCTGTAGTAGAACTATTAGAGACGACAAGCGCATCGACCCGGCTACCAGGTTCGATTAGCTTCAACTGATCTGAGTTTCGGTCAATATCGATCGTAACAGCCCGATTACCATCCGAGATCCGCGACGCCAACGACAACGCGGTTTCTTCGGTCAGCCAGGTTGACAGAATGGTCTGGCCCGCAGCGATTTCGCGAATCACGAAATTGCCGAGTACTTCGCTAGGCTGGGTCAAAGCATCCTCCGGCGGCTTCTCGGTCGATACTATTTGGCGCAAACTGACGTCGTCTCTGCTGATTCGAGTGCGAACCGGAAGATCCCGTGCGGCCACCAACACCGAGACGGTCTGCGGCTCCGGAACTTTGCCCCGCTCCGCTTCGAGCCGAGCTTGCTCTTTCGCCACGCGGTCCATCTCGGACTGCAAACGCTCGCGCTCGGCGCGCAATTCAGCCTCAGTCCTCGCGACCTGTGCTTGCTGAGTGTCCATCCACTCGTTGATGAGCCAAGCAACGCCCGAAGCGAGCACAAGCGCTATGAGAATGACCGCCAAACCACTGATTCTCATAACAACGGAGCCATTATGGTAGCAAGAGCGATGGCTGGAGCCATGGGCAAGCGAGCGCCCATGGATTCGCGTACGCTGGGCCTAATATAGACAAATCGTCCAGAAGTAAACAAGGTACACGCCATCGCCCTATAGCGAGCGAAAGGCCCCGAGCACCCCAAAAAGTACGTTGCGTAAACAGCGAACAGCAGCGCCAAGAACGCACTAATCAAGTAGTAGAGTAACATGGCATGGAGGCTGAGTTTAGGCCCAAGAATGCAACCCAACCCAGCCATGAGTTTGAGATCGCCGCCGCCGGTGAAGCCGAGGAGATAACCGGGCAAAAGTAGGCCGAAGGTGACCGCGAACCCGGCAAGCGCAACGATCAGTCCGGGCAGGCCGCCCACGCCGATCGCGAAGCCTAGACCAAGAAGGCCAATGGTGATGGTGAATCCGTTCGGGATGCGACGGGTCGCGAGATCGACACCCGCCGCGCTCAGCACTACGATCAATGCCAATATATAAGCAAGCGTGGAGACGGGGAAGGAGATCAGTTCCAAAGGAGCGAAGCGGTTGTTTGCTAATGCGTTTTCCGTGTATTACCGGTATCGTCTTTCTAAGACAGATAGACACAGGCCGCGTCACCCGGCCTGCGCCTAAAGTGCGCGGAGCGGTTGTTGCGAGGATTCCAGAATCCTGCACTAAGATACCGCTTAATTAGCCTGGAGCTGCATTAACCGCTTCTTCCATTTTATCGCCAATATCATCAACCGTAGCCTCGATATATCCTTGCAGCGCCAAAAATACGACTCCGGCGATGCCAACCAGCACAGCAGCAACCACAACCCATTCAACGAGTTCGGCACCTTCTTCGTTCTTCCAGAGCTTACATAAAAACTTTTTCATTGCTTCACCCTATCTGTTTCGAGCCGCACGGCTCATGATACCCATTGAGACCTGACCCAAGCTTCAGACGCGCCATTCAACGGCTTAGTCATGCACGGGATGCGAAAGGCTCACGACCGTCCACTACGCCCAAATACTTTGTCCCCTCTAAGTATAGATCACCCCACGGGCGAAGTCATCCCCTGCTAGGCCCCGGCGCAGCAAGATTAACCGCGCGAATCGGGATCATCCTCATTCGCGGAACGGCTACTGCGCCCCGCCAAGAACAGCGCAGCCACGCCGAGACCGGCGAACAGCAGCAACGAGAGGGCGATCAAAATCCCGACAAGCTGCATGGCGATTAGGGACCTGTCAGCGGCTGTTGCGCGTTGTCATGGGCGGCGACACCGCGCCTGACGAATCATGCCTGGTATGTTCCTCTCACAGGTGTGGTCAATGCAACCTAACAACATGCTCAGGATTCGTTTTAGCGTGGTCTTACTGCTGCTGGTGCTCGCGGGCTGCAGCAACGCCCCGGACCCAGAGTCACAGGCCGAGGCCTTACTCAGCGGCGCCGAGACGGGCGATGTCTCGACCATCGAGCGCCTGCTCGGCGAGCGCGCCGATGCCAACGCGCGCAACAGTTGCGACTGGACGCCGCTGATGATGGCGGCGGTGAACGGTCATGCCGATGCGGTCGAGCGCCTGCTCGCGGCCGGCGCCGAGGTGGATGCGGTGGATCAGGGCGGCTACACGGCGCTGCTGCTGGCGACCTCCAACAATCATACGCAGGTGATGAAGCAACTGTTGGATCAGGGCGCGATGATCGACGCCAAGGAGCAGACGCAGGGTTATACACCGCTGATCTGGGCCGCGCATCGCGGCCATCAGCAGGCGGTGGCACTGTTGCTGGAGCGTGGCGCCGATACCACCCTGCCCGACTTTGATGGTAAGACGGCTGCCGATCATGCGCGCGAGGAAGGACATGAGGAGACTCTCGCGCTTCTGCGTTGATGCAGGATCTTATGCATGCGCTGCACGATGCAGTGCTCGATGAAGTGGCCGACGCTGGGGTGTCGGTCATGATCGTCTATCCGATCCTGACGCGGGGTTTCAAAGCGGGAATAAAACACTCTTTACCAAGTCGCCATCGACGCCCAAAAATGAGATCTGGTCAAGACGATGGACAATCCAAACCTCCAGGGCGCCGCTGTCAAAATATAGTTTCGCTTTTTCCTTCATTTCCGCCATCGAATTGGATGGCGAGAGGATTTCAATACAAACCTCAGGTGCTTTCGGATAAGGCGTGATAAAGCCGTGACGCGTTACAAATTCCTCGGAGAGCCAGGCCACATCAGCGACCTTGATCCCATCGGCGGTGGCAATGGAACATTCAGCGACGACATCGCCGCCCTTTTTTTGCTGCAACAACATGGCGCTCAGATGGCTCTGGATTCTACCATGTTCATTGGATGCAGGAGTCATTAACAGCTTGCCGAATTTAGTCAGCTCAATTTTAAAAGGCAGATCGGCGAACATGGCATTATCAACGACATCTGACCACTGCATCGATGTTTCCTCGGTTTGGCAAAGCATTCATTCAGGGCGGTTATCGCCACAAACGGCGGCCCCGGTTTGGTCGACGCGCGAACGCCCCAATCTCTGCGCGATCCATAGTCGAATCCCACCGAGGTGCACATGAACCGCAAAGACCGTCTCCAAGATTGCCTGAACACCGCGCTGACCCCCATGCACCTGGAGGTCACGGACGAGAGCCACAGGCACAATGTGCCGGCTGGGGCTGAGTCGCATTTCAAGGTGCTCGCGGTCAGCGAGGCCTTTGCTGGAGAGACGCTGATCAAGCGCCATCGGCGCGTCAACGCGCTGGTGCGCGATGAGCTGGCCGCTGGCCTGCATGCCTTGTCCATCCACGCCTGGACACCGCAGGAATGGTTCGACAAGGGCGGCGGAGCCGCCCCGGCCTCCCCTGAGTGTCTTGGCGGCAGCAAGCAGAGCGGCTAATCTTCTCAACACTCCAAGGCGTTCATCTGGGCGTTAATCTGGGCGTTCATCTGGAGTGGCCTGGCCCTTGAAGAACGCCTGGGTCACCTTGAACACGACCGGACTTAGCAAGAGCAGCGCGATCAGGTTGGGGATCGCCATCAGTGCATTCAGGGTGTCGGCGAGCAGCCAGATGAAGTCGAGGTGGGTGATGGCGCCGATGGGTATCGCGATCACCCAGAGCACGCGGAACGGGATGATGGCGTGGATACCAAACAGGTATTCGACACAGCGCTCGCCGTAGACGCTCCAACCGAGGATGGTGGTGAAGGCGAATAGCGCGAGTCCAATCGAGACCACGTAGGCGCCGCTGCCGGGCAGTTCTTCGCCGAACGAGATGGCGGAGAGCGCGGCACCGGTGATGTTGCGGTTGTGCGCCTCGGTGGTGCCATCGGCGGCTTCGAGCGCGCAGATCGTGCTCGGCTTGCGGATCATCCAGGAGCTGTCGACACGCTCTTCGATGACCCCGCCACGCGCGACGCAGTCGGTGAAGTCGGCGCTGTCGGCCTTCCATTGCCCGGAGATCACGATCACCAGCCCGGTGATGGTGCAGATGATGATGGTATCGATGAAGGTGCCGAGCATGGCGATGGTGCCTTGGCGCACCGGGCTGTCGGTCTCGGCGGCGGCGTGGGCGATCGGCGCGCTGCCGAGCCCGGCCTCGTTGGAGAAGATGCCGCGCGCCACGCCCATCTGTAGCGCCAGCATGACCGAGGCGCCGGCGAAGCCACCGACGCCAGCCGCGGGCGTGAAGGCGTAGTCGACGATGGTGACGAAGGCGGCGGGGATCTCGCTGAGATTCAGCGCCAGCACGATCAGGCCCGAGAGCAGGTAGGCGATCGCCATCAGCGGCACCAGGCGCCCGGCCACCTGGGCGATCCAGCGGATGCCGCCGATCAGCACCAGGCCAACCAAAAGCGCCATCACCAAGCCGGTGCCCAGCTCGGGGATGCCAAACTTGGTCTCTAGCGCATGGGCCACCGAGTTGGCTTGCACCGTGTTGCCGATGCCAAAGCCGGCGATGGCGCCAAAGATGGCGAACAGGCTGGCTAGCCAGAGCCATTTCGCCCCCAGGCCGTTGCGGATGTAGTACATCGGCCCGCCGACGTGGTTGTTTTGCGCGTCGACCTCGCGGTAGCGCACCGCGAGCACGGCCTCGGCGTACTTGGTGGCCATGCCGACCAGGGCGGTGATCCACATCCAGAACAGGGCGCCGGGTCCGCCAATGGCGAGCGCGGTGCCAACACCGGCGATGTTGCCGGTGCCGATGGTCGCCGAGAGTGAGGTCATCAAGGCGTTGAAGGGCGTGATGTCGCCACTGCCCTGCTCTTTGCGACCACGCCAGAGCATGCGGAAGCCGAAGCCAAGCCGATGCAGCGGCATCGCCTTGAGGCCGATCGAGAGGTACAGGCCCGTGCCGAGGATGAGCAAGAGCATCGGTGGGCCCCAGACCCAACCGTTGATGGAGCCAATGACCGCTGAAACCTGTTCCATTGGTGCCCCCTTGTCTGTTTGCAGAAGCTGTTTAGAGAATCGGATTGGAAAAACGGCGCAGTGATGCCAGCGGCGTACTATACACGCCAGCGCGCGGGCGGCTCACCCAAAGCCGCCAAGCTCGGCTGTCAGCAAAGCCTGCGGGCTTGGCGCTTGGAGCACGGCGGTTCGGGCGTATATTGGCCGCTACGATACGATGTACGACTCGATGTACGAGACTCTGAAGAGGTCCCTCCATGGCAGCACCCGACCTGACCCCGATCCAACCACTGATCGACGAGCTCAACCAGCACCCCATCTATGCCGAGCTCAAGGACATCAACGACCTACGGGTGTTCATGACGCATCATGCCTTCTCGGTCTGGGACTTCATGTCGCTGATCAAGTACCTGCAGGGCAAGCTGGCGCCGGTGCAGGTGCCTTGGGTGCCGCAGGGCAATCCGGCGGTCCGCTACTTCATCAACCAGTTGGTGTTGGAAGAAGAGTCCGACACTCTCGAGGGCCGCGATGGCCCAAGCTACAGTAGTCACTTCGAGTTCTATTGCCAGGCGATGCACGAGATCGGCGCCGACGGCGAGAACCCGCGCCGCTTTGTGCGCCTGGTGCAGGAGCAGGGACTCGATGCCGCGCTCTACTCCGAGCTGGTGCCGCTGCCGTCGCGCTACTTCAGCGAGACGACCTTCTGCTTCATCCGTGAAGATAAGCCACATGCCGTCGCCGCCGCGCTCGCGGTGGGCCGCGAGCGGGTGATCCCGGAAATGTTCCGCTCGCTGCTCTCACGGATGGCGATCAGCGAGCAGGATGCGCCGGCCTTCCACTATTACCTCAACCGCCATATCCATCTCGATGAGGACTTCCATGGCCCGTTGTCGATGTCGATGCTCGAGCAGCTCTGCGGCGATGATCCGGAGCGCATCGATGAGGCGGTGATCGCCGCCGAAGAGGCCATCTGCGCGCGCATCCGGTTCTGGGATGGCGTGCTGGAGGCCGTGCGCAGCAACCCTGCTGCTCGGCGCTAGCCGCGCGGGCAGCCAGATATCAACACATGTTCGCGAACGCTTAAAACCCGGTTCTGCGCAGGGTAGAATCCCAGCATCCTGGGGCCATGTTCAGGGAACCATTTAAAGCTTCGCAAATACAACGGACCAATGAGGTGAATCTATGGCCCTAGCCGTACCGCTCGATAACGAAGGCTTCCTGCTCAATCGAGATGATTGGACCGAAGAGCTGGCCGCTGAGCTGGCCGAGCAAGACGAGTTCGAGATGAACGAGCAGGTGATGCAGTTCATCCGCGAAGCGCGCAGCATGTACGACAACGATGGCGTGGTGCCGCCGATCCGCATCTTTGCCAAGAAGCAGGGCGTCTCGACCAAAGAGCTCTATAACATCTTCAAGAAAGGCCCCATGAAGCTGATCTGCAAGTGGGGTGGTCTCCCCAAGCCCACCGGCTGTGTCTGATTCGGGCGGTCTCTGCGTCACTGAGTGAGGGGTTGCGGCCGCCGCCCGGCGGCCTGCTCGGGCTCGACCTGGCGCCCGTCCGCCCCGAAACAGAGCCCGTCTCTGAGGGCGATCAGATCCCCTTCTCCGAGCGGCTCCCAGAGCTCGTCGGTCAAGGGCACGCTGGCGACCAGCGCGACATCCTGCCGAATCGAGGTGAGATTGACGCCGGCGTCTTCCAGCTCTGGCGATGTGCGCCAACAGTAGCGTTGCAAGAAATAGATGCCGGGCGCACTCAACCGGCCGTCGGGCTGGGTGCGCCGGTCGGCATGGACGAAGAGTGCATCGCTGTCGGCATAGATGAAGTTGGCCGGCCCCAAGGGTCGAATCTCTTGGGTGTAGTCGGCGATCACCGCCAGGCGTGTCGCCAGGTCCGGGACCTGTCCCGGTACATCGTCCCAGACCGGCGCTAGCGAGGTCATCAGGCCGCAGAAGACGCGCTCGGAATCTGAATCGCCGACCGGTGTGAATCGTGCCGGATCGCTCGAGCGCAGATCGGCCAGGGAGGGCATGTCGCCATTGTGCGCGAAGACATGCATCCGCCCGCCCAATTCGCGGGCAAAGGGTTGGGTGTTGCGTAGCGCGAGCGCGCCGAAGGTGGCCAGCCGGATGTGGCAAAGCCCGAGCTTGGTGCGCAGCCCTTGTCGTTCCATGAACTGCATCAGCGGGCTCTCGCTCGCAGGCCGCGGCTCGCGCAGCAAGAGGCAGTCTGCGCCCTCATAGAAGGCAAGCCCCCAGCCATCGCGATGCGGCCCCTCGGCGCCGCCGTGGCGCGCTAGCCGCTCGAGCGAGAAGCCGAGCGTCGCGGGCACCCGACTCGACATCGCAAACAGTTCGCACATGAGTCTAAGATCCTCGCGTTGGATCACCGCGCGGCGGGATCGGCGATCAGCCAAGCGGCGTATCGGTATATCATCAACAGGTCTCATCCTCGACCTTGATGGAGCCTCTGTTCGCCCGTGGACCCCGAAGCCTTTGTCCAGTCGTCCGTTCTCTTGCTGCTCGCTGCTGCTGCCGCGGTCACGTTGTTCAAGCACTTCGGGCTGGGCTCGATCCTGGGGCTGCTCGTCGCTGGTGTCTTGATCGGGCCCTACACCCCGGGTCCCTCGGTGACCGGTAATGTCGATGATCTTCGCCACTTTACCGAGTTGGGCGTGGTGCTGCTGCTGTTTGTCATCGGCTTGGAGCTGCATCCGAGCCGGCTCTGGGAGATGCGCCGCACGCTGTTTGGGCTCGGGACCTCGCAGATCATCCTCTCCGGCCTGGCGTTGGCGCTCTATTTTCGCTTATTCGTCGAAACCTGGCCCATCGCGCTGCTGATCGGCCTGAGCCTGGCGCTGTCGTCGACCGCGTTGGTGATGCAGATGCTCTACGACAAGGGCGAGATCGCCACCCCGCGCGGGCAGACCGCCTTCGCGGTGCTGCTGATGCAGGATATCGCCGTGGTGCCGATGTTGGCCTTGCTGCCACTGGCGGCCGCTTCCGGGGCAAGCCTGCCGGGGCCGCCGCTATGGGAGCAGTTGGGGCTGATCCTGCTGATGCTGCTGGGGGTCATCGTCTCCGGGCGTTATCTGGTGCCCTTGGTGCTGGATCTGCTGGCGCGGCAAGGCAATCGCGAGGCCTTCTTTCTGGTCACCCTGGCCTCGGTCTTCGTGGCTGCCTGGGCGATGAACCGCGCGGGCATGTCGATGGCGCTGGGCGGCTTCCTGATGGGCATGATGCTCTCTGGCTCGCGCTACAGTGTCCAGGTTCACGCCAGCATCGAGCCGCACAAAGGGCTCTTGATGAGCGTGTTCTTCGTCACCGTGGGCATGTCGCTGGATCTGAACCTGCTCTCGAGCCATCCCCTGCTGTTCAGTTTTCACCTGCTGGTCTTGGTGGCGATCAAGGTGGGGTTGATCTATCTGCTTGCACAGCGCTTCTGCAGCTCGCGCGCTAGCGCGCTGCAGGTCGCCTTCATGCTCGGGCAGGCCGGCGAGTTCGGCTTCATCCTGTTTGGCGCGGCGAAGATGCTCGGCATCATCGATGTAGGCACCTTCACCATGGCGGTCGCGCTGATCTCGGGCAGTATGCTCATCACGCCTTTGTTGGTGCGTCTCGGCGCCTTTCTGGCCGCTCGGTTTCCGAGCGCAGAGCCGCAGGTCGATGAGCGCTTCCGCTATGAGCCCTCGCAGGGGCACGCGCAGGAGCAGGCACCGCAGGTGGTGATCGCCGGCTATGGGCGGGTGGGTCATACCATTGGCACGGTGCTGGCCAGCCATGGTATCCGCTTTGTGGCCTTCGATCAGGACCCCGGGCTGGTGGCGCGCTGGCGCGCCGAGGGGCAGCCGGTGTTCTATGGCGACATTCGCAACCCGGCGCTGCTAGCAGCGGCCAAGGTAGAGCAGGCTAAGCTGGTGGTGCTGACCATTGATGATCCAGGCGCAAGTATCGAGGCAACCACGCTGGTCCGACACTATGCGCCAGAGATCATCATTGTGGCGCGGGCGCGCGATCTGACCGCCTGTGACGCCTTGTTTCGCGCCGGCGCCAGCCGCGCCTTCCCCGAGGCGGTCGAGGCCAGCCTGCGCCTAGCGGCAGAAACCCTGGACGGGCTTGGCATCACCGACGAGGATGCCGAGCAGATGGTGCAGCAGGCACGCGGCAAGGACTATGCGCTGGTGCGCTCGGAGATCACTGAGCAACCGCCGATGGCAGACCCGGCGCCGCCGAAGGGGTCTTAGGCAGAAAGACTAGGGCAGAAAGACTAGGCTCTCTGGCCTCTAGCCAGGAGATCGGGCGCTCTCATGCTGCGGGCCAGAGTCTGAGCACACCGATGATGATGCCACCGGTGGCGATGGTCACGCCAAAGGACCAGCGCATGAAGCTATCCATGCGCTTCTGGAGGGCACGGATGTCTTGCTGCACACCCTCAAAGCGCCTGTCCATATTCGCCTGCATCGACTCGAAGCGCTGATCGACCTGCTCGAAGCGCTTGTCCATGTTCGCCTGCATCGACTCGAAGCGCTTATCGATCTGCTCGAAGCGCTTGTCGATCTGCTCGAAGCGCTTGTCCATGTTCGCTTGCATCGACTCGAAGCGCTTATCGACCTGCTCGAAGCGCTTATCGATCTGCTCGAAGCGTTTCTCGACCTGCTCGAAGCGCTTATCCATTTGCGCAAAGCCTTCGCGCATCAGCTCACGCTGATGGCGCAGCTCCTCTTCGACCCGCACCATGCGCTCGCGTAGCTCGATCTCGTAGACCACTGGCGGCTTGCCAAGGCTTTGCTCTGCGAGCCAAAAGCCAATGTTTTCCTTCACGTATTCGCCGAGCTGTTGTTTGATCAGATCGAGATCTTCTTGTGCCAATGTCATGCTGAGGTCCTTGAAATCTGAGTCCAACTGTCTCCGATCCTAGCATCACTTGGGATATCTAGGAACGCCCAGCTGTTTCAGTGGCGATGATATCGGTTGTTGGCAGAGCGACCCGAAAGACGGGCGCGCACACGGAGATCGGGGCCGATCTGGCGCAGATCGAGGAGCTCCAAAGGCACGCGCTCGCTCATGCTGGTGAGTGGCTCGAGCTCGAACAATCCGCGAGCATCACTGCCCATCAGGTGCGGGGCCAGATAGAGCACCAGCTCATCGACCAGGCGCCGCTGCACCGCTGCACCGGCCAAGGTCGGACCCGCCTCGATCAGCACCTCGTTGATCTCGCGCTCGGCCAGATAGCCCAGCAGGGCCTCAAGGTCGACCCGGCCTGTAGCGTCCGCGGGGCCAACCCAGACTTCAGCGCCCGCCGAGGTCGTAGCCGCGACTCTGCGCGGATCTTGCACACAGGTCGCCACCAGCGTTGCACCCGGCAGCGACAAGACCTTCGCCGAGACTGGCAGGCGAAGCGCACTATCGAGAATGACCCGCAGTGGCTGACGCACTGGCTCGCCCTCCTCCAGCGCAGGAATGGCCGAAGGTGGAAGCCGGACGTTGAGCGATGGATCATCGGCCAGTAGGGTGCCGATGCCGGTAACGATCGCCGAGGAGCGCGCGCGCAGCCATTGCACATCGGTGCGCGCGGCCTCTGAGGTGATCCACTGACTCTCGCCATTGGCGAGTGCGGTACGACCGTCGAGGCTGGCCGCGAGCTTCAGGCGCACATAGGGCAAACCGAGCCGCATGCGCTTGTCGAACCCAGGGTTGAGCGCGCGACAAGGCCCTTCGAGCACGCCGGTGACGACCTCGACCCCGGCCGCACGCATGCGCTCGAGGCCGCGGCCCCGGACCAAAGGATTGGGGTCTTCCATGCCGACCACGACGCGGCTGACGCCCGCTGCGAGCAAGGCATCGGTACAGGGGGGGGTGCGGCCGTGATGGCAGCAGGGCTCGAGGGTGACATAGGCGGTGGCGCCATGGGCAGCCTCGCCCGCGGCATCGATCGATAGACGCTCGGCATGCGGCTCGCCGGCGCGTCGGTGCCAGCCTTCGCCCAGGATCTGGCCGTCTTTTGCGAGCACACAGCCGACGCGGGGGTTGGGGTCGGTGGTGTAGAGTCCGCGCTCAGCGAGCTGGATGGCGCGCGCCATCAACGCAAGGCCGGGATCATCGGCCTGTGCGCCCTGCTGTGCTGGTAAGGGTTCACCAACAGCGCCTCCCTCAGGCGCCTCGGCCAGCCCTGCCCCGACGGTCATGCTCAGGACTCCTTGTCGAGGGTGTCGAGGAGATCGAGCTGAGCGCGTCGCACCTCGGGCGCTGGGTGGCGCTCGAGCCGCTCGATCTCCTCGCGAAACGCGGCCACATCCTCGAATTTCCGATAGACCGATGCGAAGCGCACATAGGCGACCTGATCGAGACCGCGCAGCTCTTCCATGACCAGCTCGCCGATCTCGCGCGCGCTGATCTCGCCCTCGGCGGTGCCGAGGAGCTTGCGATTGATGCGGGCGATGGCGGCCTCGACCTGCTCGGTGCTGATCGGGCGCTTCTCGGCCGCGCGCATCAGGCCGGTGCGCAGCTTACGCCCGTCGAAAGGCACCCGCGTGCCATCGCGCTTGATCACGCGCGGCAAGTTGAGCTCAGCGGCCTCGTAGGTGGTGAAGCGCTCACCGCAGGCGCCACAACGGCGCCGACGGCGCACCTGATCGCCGTCGCCGGAGAGCCGGGAATCCATCACCTTGGTGTCTTGCGCACCACAGTAGGGACAGCGCATGCAGCCGTCTCTGCCTCAGGACCGGCGCCGGCGCCGGTGCCAGCGGCGGTTGCGCTCAGCGATGCGCAAGCTCAACGGGCGTAGACCGGGAACCGCTTGCACAGCTCGAGCACCTTAGCCTTGGTCTGGTCGATCATGGCCTGATCGCCACGCGCGTCGATCAGATCGCACATCCAGCCGGCAAGATCACGCGCCTCATCGAGCCCGAAGCCGCGGGTGGTCATCGCTGGCGTCCCGATACGGATGCCGCTGGTGACGAAGGGTGACTGCGGATCATTGGGCACCGCATTCTTGTTGACGGTGATGTTGGCCGCACCCAGCCA
>NZ_JAYESN010000043.1:0-39840 GCF_034860625.1 Lamprobacter sp. | reverse complement strand
CGGTGGCAGGATGCGGGCTTGCCATTGCTGGAGCAGGTCCTCGTTCGCAGCGCCGAGGGCTAGGCGCTTGGCGAGTGTCAACGCCGATTCGGGTTGGGTGCTGCCAGGTGCGAAGAGTCGGGTTGCTGCGCCTGCTTCTGTTGCGATCAGACGACCGGCGGCATGATCCCAGAGCCCTTGGCCGCCATGCAGATAGAGCTGAAAGCGACCGGCGCCAAGCCAGCACCATTCCAGCGCCACTGCGCCGAGATTGCGCTGGGAGCGAAATGAGTCAGCGCCGAATAGTCCGGCGATTCGATCTTTCGGCAAACGCTTGAAGTCGATCATTGCCAGGCAGTCACTGAGCTGCTGACCAGGGCTGTAAGGACGGATCGGCTCGCCGTTCATGAACGCCCCTTGGCCATGCTTCGCACTAAAGCACTCATCGCGCAGGGGGTCCAGAACAAGGCCAAGCTCGACTTGACCTCCGCGCAGCAGGGCCAACGAGACGCAAAAGCCGGGGAAGCCGCAGGCAAAGTTGCTTGTGCCGTCAATCGGGTCCAGGCACCAAAGCGCGGCGTCTTGGTCGTCGAGCAGGCGCTGCTGCTCGGCGTCGGACATCTCTTCCCCTAACAAGGGGATGTCTGGCCAGCGCTCGGCGAGCGTTGTCAGGAGGCCTTGCTGAACGGCAAGATCGGCTTCGGTGACCAAGCTACCATCGGCCTTCTGGTTCGCTGGCAGATGGCCGAAGCGCGGCATGAGTTCGCGTTGCGCGACCTCCCTGAGCAATAAACTCAGGGTGTTGAGATCGGGTGGGTCGGATCTGGCCATGATGATGCTGAGCGGTGCTGGTTACCAGGGGGTTGCGAGAGTCAGATGAACGCTATTCGACGCAAATCAATCGGGGCAGAGCCAGAAGGCGGTGAAAATCGCCCTGCGCAGTGGCGTGGAAGGGTTCGATTACGCAGGATTTTTCTGCCGATCGCGCTGGTTCTCCTCGCCCTCGCCGGGCTGGCCCTGATGGCGCCGTCGCAGTTTACGGCGACTGAAGATCAAGAGGCTGACGCGCGAGATTCTAGCCCTGAGATCGACCAGACGGCCGAAACGGAAAGAGCATCGTGGCTCACCCCTGGCACTGAGCCACGGTCCATGACAGCTGACCAGGCCTTCGTTGATCTTCGAGCGAGGCTGAATGAAGCCGATGCGCAGGAGGTGCAACGCTTCTTGGCGCGTTATCAGGGCACGGCGGCGGCAGAACGCTTGCGCGAGCAGTGGCTGCGTCGGCTGGTGCGTGAACAGCGTTGGTCGGACTATCTGGCCGCGCATGCCGATAATGGCTCCACTGAGCGCGACTGTTGGTATCGGCGTGCGCTGTTTGGCACCGGTCGCGCGGCAGAGGCCTTCTCAGGGCTTTCGGAGCGCTATCTGACTGGACGCTCCTTGCCCTCGGACTGCGATCCGCTGTTCGCGATCTGGGCCGAGGTTGGTGGGCTCCGGAGTCCTCTCGTCTGGGCCCGCATCGAGCGCGCCTTGCATGCGAATAATCCAGGGGTGGCGGCCTTTCAATCGCGCTATCTGCCTCAGGAGCAAGCGCCCTGGCTTGAGCTGATGTTGGCGGTCCATCGGCGCCCTGGGCTCTTACTCGAGCAGCCGATCACGGCCGAGCGGGTGCCCGATGAGGCTCGGCGACAGCAGATCCTGGTCTATGGTCTACAGCGGCTCGCGGCTGAGGCGCCGAGTAAAGCGGAGCAGCTGCTGGCCTCGATCGGGGCGGCTGAGCGTTTGCCAGTCCGGCTTGCGGAACGCGCTGATGCCGCCGTCGGCAGCGCCCTCGCGCGGACAGGTGATCATCGAGGGCTCGATTATCTCGCGCGGCTCGAGCCTCGGTTTGACAATCAAGACCTTCAGCGTCAGCGTTTGCGTCTCGCGCTGAGGCTTCGTGCCTGGCAACCGCTTGCGGACTGGTCGGAGCAGCTGCCGTCAACGGCCGACGAGCTGGGCAAATGGCGTTACTGGCGGGGTAAGGCGCTGATGCAGATCGCGTCCGGTCCTGTGGAGCGCGCCGCAGCCGCACATGCCTTTGCCTCGGCCGCCGAAGAGCGCACGCTCTGGGGCTTTCTCGCGGCGGAGCTGATTGGACGTCCGCCGGCACTGGCGCATCAGCCAGCGCCCGTCGACGCGCGCGCGCTCGACCAACTGCTAGGCTCCGACCTGGTGCAGCAGCTGAAGACGCTCAAGGCGCTTGGTCGCGATGCTGATGTGCGGCGCGAATGGCTCGACCTGGTGCGTGTGATGCCCCCCGAGCAGAAGCTGGTGGCTGCGGTTGCAGCGGCTGAGCTCGGATTTGCCAACGAATCGATTCTGGCGCTCTCGCAAGCAGCCTACTGGGATGATCTTAACCTGCGGTTTCCCCTCGCCTATGCCGAGCAAGCGCGTCAGGCCGCTGCCGAGCAGAAGCTGGCGTTGGATTGGGTCTACGCGGTGATCCGCCAAGAGAGCGCCTTCGATCCGGGCATTGCCTCTCACGCCGGTGCTGTCGGCCTGATGCAGCTGATGCCACCGACTGCTCGCGAGGTGGCGTTGAAGCGCGGACTGCCGGAGCCCGAGCGGCGGGATCTGATCGACCCCGCGCTGAACATCTCCCTGGGTACGGCCTATCTCGCGCAGATGCAACGGCGCTTCGGTGGCCATCCGCTGATCGCCAGCGCTGCCTACAACGCCGGTCCTACAGCGGTCAGCCGCTGGCTGCCAGAGGAGCCGATGCCCGGAGATCTCTGGATGACCGAGATCCCCTACGCCGAGACGCGCCAGTATGTGCGACGGGTGTTGACCTATCGCGTCTTCTATCGGCACCGACTGGGACTGCCGCCGTTGCGCGTAGGGGCCATGCTACGAGCAGTTCAATGAGCCGGCTGGAGATGCGCAATTTGAAAGCATCAGGCACGCTGCTTAATCAGTGACCTCTGTTATGCTGATCCGTTGTCATGGGTTGTCATCCTGGTCTCAAGCCTTATCCCTAGCCTTGTCATGCGTTTTCCCGCCCTGATTGCCCTAGCGCTCAGCTTGTCGGTGCTGCTGCCCGCAAGCGCTTTCGCAAGCGATGCGGCAGATGTGATGGCCAAGGCAATGGCACGCATGATGGAGGCGATGGGGCTGTTTGATGGGGATTCTGCCCCGGCAGTCCCGGCGATGCCGTCGATGATGCCGGGCATGGGCAATGTCGGCTATGGTCAGATGCCCTGGAGTCAAATGCCTTGGAGCCAGATGCCAGGCTATGGCGCCTTCAGCGATCCGATCACCGCCTTCGGCATGCAGGGCATGCCCAACGCCCCGATGGCGACTGCCATGGCTTGGCCCTGGGGCGGCGGTAGCAGCGGGTTGGACGGGATCTGGGAGGGTCGCGATGGAAGCCTGATGATTCTCCGTGGCCAGCGCTTCCGGTTGCAGGCCGCCGAGGGTGGGCATATCGAAGGTCTTTTCCAGCGCCGCGCTCAGCGCATCGCCTTCTATGAGCCTAGCAGCGAGAGCGTTCGCGCCTATGAGCTCGCTGAGCAGCAGGGACGTTTGGTCCTTCGCGACGCAGCCGGCAGCACCTACCTCTATCGCCGCCTCTGGCTTGACGAGCCTGCGGCGCCATGAGCCTTAGCCGCGCAACAGGCCGATACCAACCAAGAGCAGCAGCACCGCAAACACCCGCTTCAAGGTCAGGGTCGGCAGTCGGTGGGCGAGCCGCGCGCCTAAGTTCGCAAATGGCATGCTGGTGGCGACGATCGCCAGAGCGGCTGGCCAGTAAACGAAGCCGAGGCTCTGTGGTAGCAGCCCAGCGCGGTCCCAGCCTGAGAGCACGAAGCCCAGGCTGCCGGCCGCCGCGATCGGCACACCGCAAGCGCTGGCAGTGCCCACGGCGCGCCGCAAGGCAATGCCATGGCGAGCGAGGAACGGCACCACCAAGATACCGCCACCCACGCCGAGCAAGGCCGCTAGGGCACCAAAGCCAATACCGGTTCCGAGCAGTCGTGGCCGCGCTGGAAAAGGTGTTGATGATCTCTGCGGCTTGCGCAGCAGCATGCGCGCCCCAGTGTAGAACAAGAACAGGGCGAAGAGACGCTGCAGCCAGAGCGGTGCAATCGCCCCGCCGAACAAGGCCCCAACCCCTGCGCCGATGAGCAGGGCCGGGCCGAGCACGCCAAAGACCGACCAGTCAACCCCGCCACGGCGATGGTGGGAGTAGGCCGAGGCTGAGCCAGTCGCGATGATTGTGGCCAATGAGGTCGCCACGGCCTGATGCGGCACCCAGAGGCCATCGAGATGCAGGTCACTGAAGACGGCGATCAAGGCCGGCACAATGAGTGCGCCGCCGCCAATGCCGAGCAGTCCGGCCAGTAGTCCGGCGACTGCGCCAGTGGCGAGGTAGGCGATGAGAGCGAGTGGGTCCAGGATGGCTAGCGTCAATTCAGGGAGCTGATCGGGCATAATACGCGCCCAGATCGCCCGCTGTTCCACAGCATGGGCACCAGCCTCGCTCGATAAGAGCGCGAGTTCCAAGGAGTCCGATGAGAACCAAGACAATTTGTATCCTCGGTGGCGCTGGCTTTGTTGGCCAGCATCTGGTCCGACGACTGGGCGCGGCCGGTTGGCAATGTCGGGTGCCGACGCGCCGTCCGCATCGGTATCCTGAGCTCAAGCTCATCCAGCACCTTAGCCTAGTCCCGGTCGATCGCCTTGATCAAGCCAGCCTGATCGAGGTGCTCGCTGGTTGTGATGCGGTGGTGAACCTCGTTGGTATCCTCAACGAGCAGGGTCGCACGACCTTCGAGGGCGTCCACCTCGAGCTAGTGCGTGGGCTGACTGCAGCAGCGCAAGCGGCTGCTGTGCCGCGGCTGATCCAGATGAGTGCGCTGAATGCGGATGCGACCGGTGGCAGTAGTGCCTATCTGCGCTCCAAGGGCGCCGGTGAAGACCTGGCGCATCAGGCCGCGGGCTTGCAGGTCACCAGCCTGCGACCCTCGGTGATCTTTGGCCGCGGTGATCGCTTCTTCAATCGCTTTGCGTCTTTGCTGGAGATGGCGCCGGGCCTCTTCCCACTGGCCTGTCCAGATGCGCGCTTTGCGCCGGTGTGGGTGGGTGATGTCTGCGAGGCGATCTCACGCGCATTAAGGGAGCCGAGCAGCATCGGCCGGCGCTACGATCTTTGCGGGCCGCGGGTGTTCAGACTCGAAGAACTGGTCGAGCAGACCGCGCGCTGGATCGGCAAGCGCTGCCTGTTGATCAGACTCAATGATCGCGCCTCGCGTTGGCAGGCGCAGTTATTCGAACGGCTGCCCGGCAAGCCCTTCACGATGGACAATTATTGGTCGATGCAGACTCCGAGCGTCTGCGCTGAGCACGATGGGTTACTTGAGCTGGGTATCCATCCAACGGATATCGAGACGATTGTGCCAACCTATCTGCGCTGAGGCCTAGCAGTTGTTGCGGTGTTCACCTTTGCCGCCTGGCTGCTGGAGCCTGGCCCTCAGGTCGCGCACGGCAAAGCCGCTGAGCGCCAGCCTGTCGAGTTGCTTGCTCAATCCGAGCACCTGGAAGCGTTCGCCCATCAGGCTTGGCAGCAGCAGCTGCTTGGCGCCAGCGGTTAGGGAGAGCATCGCGGTTGGATCATGATCAGCCGCCTCTGCAATCAGCGCATCGATGCCGCAGCCGATGAGAAAGTTGGCCTGGGTGGTATAGCCGGCGAGGGTCAGCCCGGCTGATGGCCCGGCCTCGGCGAGGGCGCTGAAGTCGACGTGAGCAGTGAGATCCTGCAAGCCGATGTCCCGATAGGGATCAGCGTGCGCTTGGTGGCGGCTGTGGCACATTAGGGTGCCTTGGTTGCGCTCGGCCAGATAGAGCTCGGTGCGCGGATAGCCGTAATCGATGACCAAGATCAGGCCCCTGCCGAGCATGGTGCCGAGCGCTTGGGTCCAGGGTGCAAGCCGAAGGTTGATCTCGGAGCGGTAGCCGGGCTGGGTGGCGAGGCCTGCTGACTGCAACGCTCGGACTGCCTGCTTCAGTGCCGGCGATGCCGATGCCGAAAGGCGATCGATGAAGCGTCCGTCATCGCCATCGGTGCCGACGCAGACTTCTTGGATCTGCCCCTCGTCGCCGATCTGGAAGCGATTGACCGGCATGGCGTCTAGGACCTCATTGGCGATGACGATGCCATCAAACCGTTCCGGCAGGCGATCGAGCCAGTAACAGCGTTCGAGCAACTCGGGGACGCGCGCGGCGAGGGTTTGGTACTGACGCTGCGCCAGATCGGGACTCGGCTCCAGAATCAGATAACGCTCTGGCAGCGGGCCTTCGTTGGCAAGGCTAGCCAAGAGTTCAGCGGCTAGTGCCCCGGTGCCGGCGCCGAGTTCGAGTAGGTCGGCGCCGCTGCTTGGCGCCGTGCCGCTCGCTTGTGACTCACTGCTATGGCCACAGATGGTAGTGGGGTTAGGGTTGCCGTTGCCTGCGCCTGCTTCGGCTCTGTGGTTGCTGGTGCTGCCGGTGCCGGTGCTGTGACCGCGGTTCTGCATGCGATCCCCCTCGAGGGTGTTCAGCACCTCGCGACAGGCGACCGCGAGACAGCGTGCGAATAGCGGAGAGATCTCGGGTGCGGTGACAAAGTCGCCTTCCGCCCCAAGCTTTGCGGCGCCGGCAACGTAATAGCCAAGCCCTGGCGCATAGAGCGCAAGCTCCATGAAACGGTCGAACGCGAGCTGGCCGCCCGCAGCCTTGATCTCGGCGCGGATTAGTGCCTCAATTGCCAGGCGGTGTTGGTTGACATGGTCTTCGGCATCAACCATCGGTAGATTCCATCAAGTCCAAGGGATTAGCGAGAGGGTCGTTGATGTCGCAGAAATCGCCTGCCTGGAGAAATCGATTGACTAATCAGCCAGCAGCCCATTCAGCGAGCGCAGTGCGCGGCGACCGAGCGCAAGACAACCCGGCACAGGACAACCCATCGCAGGACGACTCATTGCAAGACAAGCTAGCACAGGACATGTCAGCACAGACCAATCCATTGCAAGACAAGCCAGCGCAAGATGACCCAAGGCAAGGTCGCTCAGGGCTTGGTTCGCTCAAGGGCAAGGTCGTCTTGATCACCGGGGCGGCGCATCGCATTGGTGCGCGGATCGCGCGACTGCTGCACGCCGAAGGCGCCCATCTATCGCTGCATTATCATCAGTCTCGCGAAGCCGCTGAGGCCCTACAACAGACGCTCGAGCTGGAGCGCAAGGGGTCGGTGCAGCTGGTGCAAGCAGACCTCTGCGATATCTCCGGCCTGACGACGCTGATCGCCGAGGTCGAAGCCTATCATGGTCGTCTCGATGTTCTGGTCAACAATGCCTCCAGTTTCTATCCAACGCCGCTCGAGGAGGCGACCGAGACGCAGTGGGAGGATCTGCTCGGCTCGAACTTGAAAGGGCCGTTCTTTCTGACGCGAGCGGCCGCGCCCCTGCTGCGCCAGAGCCGCGGCGCGGTGATCAATCTGGTCGACATCCATGCCCAGCGCCCGCTCAAGTCACACCCGATCTATTCGATCGCCAAGGCCGGCAATGCGATGATGGTGAAAACGCTGGCGCGGGAACTTGGCCCCGAGGTCCGGGTCAACGGCATCTCGCCGGGCGCCATCCTCTGGCCGGAGCAAGGGCTCTCAGCCGCGACCAAGGATGAGATCCTGTCGCGCACCGCGCTTGGGCGCGCGGGGGCGCCAGACGACATCGCCCGGACCCTACTGTTCTTGGTGCGCGATGCCGATTACATCACCGGCCAGATCATTGCCGTGGATGGTGGCCGCACCTTGCAGCAATGAACACCGCCAGCCAGCCATCGACCCATCAACGAATAGGCATCCAATGACTGACGAGAAGAAGGCCCTCCTGCATCAAGGTTCTGAGCGAAGCTCGCCGTACCCGGTGAGCCGGCTGGCGCCAGCATTCCAAGCCCCAGCCTTGGCTGAGGAGATCGAGCGTGCCGAGTCCATGCTCAGCGCGCGCACCAGCGCCAAGCTGCGCGTGATTGCAGATCAGATCAAGGCGTTACAGGCCGAAGCGCGCAAAGCCCTGGATGAGGCCCGCGACGAGCATGCCCTCACGCATGCCGACTGCGCCTTCAAACGCCTGCCAGGGAAGATCTACCATCTTTATCGCAAGCCCGATGGCAAGCGCTACTTTTCGATGCTCTCACCCGAGGACTGGCGCGGCGAGCCGCCGCACCCCTACTTGGCCTCGTATCGACTCGAAGCCGACTATTCTTGGACCGCGCTCGACGATTTGGATCAGGCCGACGACACCGGCGATCTGGTGCAGCAACTGCTGCGTATTGATAGCTTGTCGCGCAACCTCGGCTGAGACTGAGAGCCACGCCGGCTCAGGCTGGGCGATTCTGGTGACGTCCACGTTGACCGTTGCGATTGGCTTGCCATCGAACAGCCGCAGGTGGATCTGGCCCTGATCGGCGCCGAGGATGCCACGCAGAAAGTCCTTGACGCGAAACGGGCTGTAGACGAATCCGAGTAGGGCCGCGCGGCGCGCCAGCTCGGAAAACATGTCGTAGCCAAAGGCGCGTTGATTGCGCCAGTCGAAGGGTTCGAGGTCATGGTGAGGATAAGCGAGAGCGCTAGGAGCACCCAGGCCGTGCTCGGGTCATGCAGCGCCCGTAGGGGCCAATGTAGGATTTTCAGTGCAGCCTCTGAGTCCCGTTTAGTCCTGAGCGAGGCGCTGTTGCACGGCAACCGCGACTTGGTGACATTCACGCGGGTGGTAGCGCCGTGCGGTGCTCACATCGAATGGCAAGGTCAGGTCGAGGCTTGCTGCGAATGCCTCTAGCGCGAGGTCGCACAGGCGCCGCCTCGGCACGGCTCCGGAGGGCACCCCCCCTCCGCCGGCGATTGGGCGCTGGTCGTCGAGATGCTTGGAGAGTTGTAGTAAGGTCTCCCGGTCTTCAATCTGATCGAGAACCGCGAGCAGGAAGACTTGCTCGGAGAGGTCGTCTTGCGCAATGACCCTGCGGATTGCCGGTTGGCTACCAGCGGCTCCAAGCCGCAATAACGCGACCCGCGCCGGCAAGGCGGCGGATACCAGCGGACTCCAGGGGTGGAGCTTCACCGAGAATGGATTCTGGAGAACGGACTGCAGAGCGTCGAGAGCGGCTGTGTTGGTAAAGTGACCCAACATCAGCAGTGGTGCTGCTGAGCTATTGCCGCGCTCTAGGCTTGTGAGTAAGGCCGAAAGCGATTCATCCGTCGGCGCTATTGCTCCAAGGTCGCAGTGCGCCATGAGGGCAAAACCAGCGCGCGATCGGATATCCGCGGATGGGTCAGCTAGGGCGCTTACCAGCGCGTTGCAGGCCCGCGTTCCTCCAAGCGTCGATAACAGGGCTAGGGCCTCCCGACGCAGGACCTCCTGCGGGCTTGATAGGTAGGGTTGAACCGCGTTGACGATGGCTTCGCCGCGTTGGGCAAGATCCGATACCGGGCCAAAATCACCGCGCTCCACGGCGGAGAATGCCTGCTCGACGGCTGACTGCTGCGCTGCCGCATCGACTGGATCACCCAGTAAACCGATGACAAGCGGTGCAACAATCAGCGCGACGAGCAGCCTCTGCAGGCTCATTGCGGAATCGACCCCTTTATCTGCGCCAAGACTTCCTGACGCTGCGCTGCGCTGTAGTGGCCGTTCGCATCTTGCTGAAAACTGACGCTGAGACCCAGCCTGGTGATGAAGGCTTCAGTCGCCACGTCTTGCAGAAGGCGAACGGCGGGGGGGGCTCCGGTCGGATCGACCGGGATTTCTCGATCGTCGTTCAAGGTTCGACTGAGCGCCTGTAAGACTTCCGGTGAGTCGATATCACGCAAGACAGCGACAAGAAAGGCGAGACTGGCCAGGTCGCCGGCTTCAATCGTGCCAAAGATTCGGGCCCTGGCAGCCGGATCACCGAGACGTGACAGCGCGACATCCGCCGGTAGCCGCACAGGAACTTGCTCACTCCAGGGCTGAAGCCTTGTCATCTCCGTGTCATCGGTGGTGGCCGCCTGCTCCAGAGCCGCGGTCGCAGCGGTGGAAGTATCGTATCCAAGGAGCAGGAGTGCCGCGGCCGAACGGTTGCCATGCGCAACGCTAGCGCGGATGGCCGAGCAGAGGTCAGGCTGTGCCGCGCAGACTGGAGCTGCTGCACTGTTCCAGAGGTTAAGGGCCGCTTGCATGGCGATTTCAGGGTCGCCCTGAAGGTCTTCGATCAGTGGTTGCGCATTCATCGGCATCTCCCTGTCTCGGCTTATGGGTTCATGGTGTTCACGTCGGCTTTCGGCAGGTGGATTCCACGCACATCGGTAAAGCCGTACATGAGCTCACGTTTTCGCGCCGCGATGTACTGATCCGGAACGCCCAGGTGGTGGCCAATTTCGTGGGCCATGGTTTCTCCGTCTTGGCGGCCGGCGGCGTCCTCGTAAATGACGTTGCCGTTGAGATAGCCAGCATCGGTGTGGTCTATCGACGGCGTGTTGTCCTGTTCGTAGCGCCAAACCAAGAAGATATTGACATCAGCCGCGGCATCTCCGGTCGCGGTCACATCGTCCCATTCGTGCTCGGCTGCGGGGACGCCTGGCAAATGGCTCGAGAAGCGGACGACATCACCGAGATCCTTATTGACGGTGACGTTGCGCGCCTGTCGCTGCGTCACTTCAATGTTGGCCTGATTCTTATAGATGAGATTGATCATCCAGAGCCAGTTTGCTGTTTGCGAGGTATTACGCCGAGTTCGATGGCCCGCGTTGTCGCGAACAAAATTGAAGGTGACGGTGACCGATTTCTTATTTTTCGTATCCACTTCCAGTTCGACGACGGTTGCAGCCCCGCGCTGTGCTCGAATCCGTGCGTTTCCTTTGCTGATGCCACTCAATTTGAAAAACCGATCGCCAGCCATAAAAGGCCGCCGGTTATCGGTCGGTAGCTGACGGGCCTGCACCTCTTCGACGGTGACCACACCGGGATTCGTACTGGAGATGTTAAGTCCAGCACCGTCACGCAGGATGACGTAACGCTTGCCGGCAACAGGGACCATCTGCCAGCGTGGTGCCGGGTCGCGATCGAAACCTTGAATCTTAAACGCCTGTTCGAAGTATGCCGCCATTGCAGCTAGCCTCCGTTTTCCGGCCCGCTCGCGCGAACCGTTCGGTTGATCAAGGACGCTTTCCATCCTGAGTTTACTCAGCTCTGGCGGTTGATGTGAAGTTTGTTGTGGCCCGAGACATTTGTGCTGTCGCGGTCTTCAGTGCAGTCAGCAGTGCGAGACCGAGTTGCCGGCAGTTCCACCCAGGCCGCGAGCCCTGCATCCGGCCGATTCTCGAGCCAAACCTGCTAGCCATGCGCCTGCGCGCGCTGTCTGACGATGGCGAGCCCAAGCCCAGTGCCTCCAGTGTTTGGGCTGCGGGAGTGCTCCACCCGATGGAAGGGACGAAAGACCGCTTCCAGCTCGGTAGTCGGGATGCCCGGCCCCAGGTCCAAGTTGCCTATCAGATGCGTCTTCCCGCCGCGCAGTGAACGGCGGCGCCCCCTATAATCACCCTCTCTCGCTTAACTCAACCGATGGACGGATGGGCATGCGGCTGATTCGGGGCCTTCATAATCTGCGTGACCAGGATCGCGGCTGCGTGGCGACCATCGGCAACTTCGATGGCGTTCACCTCGGCCATCGCGCGGTCTTTCAGCGCCTGCTCGCGCAGGGTGCGGCGCTCGGGCTACCGGCCACGGTGATCACCTTTGAGCCGCAGCCGATGGAGTCTTTCGCGCCGGCGGTCGCTCCGGCACGATTGACGCGACTGCGCGAGAAGGTGGCCGCCATCGCTGACGATGGGATCGAACGCATCTTGCTGCTCGAGTTCGGCCCCCAGCTGGCCGCAATGGCCGCGCGCGACTTCATCCGGCGCGTGCTCGTCGATGGACTCGGGGTGCGCTTCCTACTGGTCGGCGATGATTTTCGCTTCGGCCACAACCGCTCGGGCGACTATGCCTTACTCGAGCGCGTTGGCGCCGAACTACCGCCCGATCAGTGCTTCGAGGTGGCCAATCTGAAGACCATCACGCACGAGGCGGAGCGCATCAGCAGCACCCGAATTCGGGAATTGCTCGCCGCCGGCGATTTCGAGCAGGCCCGACAGTTGCTTGGCCGCGGCTATCGGATCTGCGGCCGCGTCGGGCATGGCGACCGGCGCGGACGCACCATCGGCTTTCCAACCGCCAATATCAGCCTGCATCGGCGCGTGAGTCCGCTGCGCGGTGTCTATGCGGTTCGGGTGCATGGGCTGGCCGAGGCGCCCTGGCCTGGTGTGGCGAATATCGGACGCCGGCCCACGGTCGCGGGCACTGATGAGCGGCTTGAGGTCCACCTGTTCGATTTTGATGGCGATCTGTACGGCGCCCATCTGCAGGTTGAATTCCTGTTGCGACTGCGCGATGAACAGCGGTTCGACTCCTTCGAGGCACTCAAGGCGCAGATCGCCCGGGATGCGGATTCAGCCCGCAATTGGCTTGCCGGCTCCTGAACGCGCTTGAGCCCATACGCCCTTGTCCTTGCATGCAAAAGATGCATGCACTCATCCGCGGATTAATGAGAGATTGAGGAGGTCAGCCAATGGCCATGTTGACGGTACGTCAAATCGATCGCGAGGATAAGGAGTGGCTTCAGCAAGAGGCCGCACGGCAGCGACTGTCAATGGAGGCGCTGGTCAGGCAATTGATCCACGAAAAGCGTCAACAATCAACGAAGAAGGCCCAACCGTCTGAGATCGTGCGCCAGTACTTTGGCCCAGAGCGCGGCATCGACCTAGGGGAGCGCGGTAGATTCGGATTCCAAGCGTCGAATCTTGAGGATCTGGAATCTACGTGAACGGCAACATCTATCTGCTGGATACGAATGTTGTCTCCGAGCTGATGCGACCAGAGCCAAGCCCTCTGGTGCTCGGCTGGATCGATAGCGTGGGGATCGGCGGCCTCGCAATATCGGCGATCACTCGCTGGGAGATCCGCTACGGACTAGCACTGCTCGCGCAAGGCAAACGCCGCGAGGATCTGGCGCTCCGCTTCGATGGGCTAATAACCGATCTCTTCGGTGCCGGCACGCTTGACTTCACATCGGCAGCTGCCGAGGCCTGCGTTCTGATCATGGCTCGAAAACGCGCCTTGGGAGAGTCTCTCGATGAGCACTTGCCAGACGCCATGATCGCCGGCATTGCCTCCGCTTATGGAATGACTGTCGCCACCCGCAACCGTGCAGAGTTCCGCAACTGCGGACTAGCGCTGGTCAATCCTTGGGACAGCTCTAAATCGCAGCTTTCCTGAGGTGCCTGCGCGCGAGTGCAGCTCGCCAATGTGCTAGAGCCGATCCAAATAAGTTGGGCCGCCGAGATTGCGCATCTGGCGCTCGATCCAGGCCGCCTTGCGGCGCACCTGCGGTGAGGGTGAGTCAACCCGATAGATCAGCGGGTTCGGCAGCACGGCCGCAAGCAACACGGCCTCTTTCGCGCCCAGGGTCGTCACCGGACGATCGAAGAAACGCCAGCTTGCGGCGCCGACGCCGTAGGTATCCGGGCCGAATTGGGCGATATTCAGATAGACCTCAAGGATGCGCGCCTTCGGCCAGAGGGCTTCAATCATCAGCGTCAGCGGGACTTCCAGAGCCTTGCGCAACCAATCGCTATTAGGCCAAAGAAACAGATTCTTTGCCGTCTGTTGCGAGAGCGTACTGGCACCGCGTAACGAGCCGCCATTGCGCCAGCTTGCAAGCGCCTTGTTCAACTCTATCAGATCGAAACCGGCATGCTCCGGAAAGCGCTGATCCTCGGCGGCGATCACCGCGAGCTTGACCTTGGAGGGGATCAGGTCGGCCGATATCCATTCATGGTAGAGCCGAGGCTTGTCATTCGCTGGATGATCAGCCGTGATCCAGTGACGGATCATAAAGGCGGAGGTCGGGGGATCGACCCAACGTAGCAGCAGGATGACCAGCATTGCGAGAAGGAGCAGCGTCGCAAAGACCGCCGTCAGTATCCACAAGACGCGCTGAGCCAGTCGCATGAGGTTTTTGAGGAGAGATGCCGATCCCTAGCCTTATTGTCGCACAGCAGGGCGTCGTCGCTGCCAGAATAGCAAGATGTTGATCAGTGATAAAAAAACGGGGCCCAAAGGCCCCGTTTTCGACACAGAGACTGATCGAAATCAGAAGCTGTGGATCATGCCAGCAGAGAAGCCACTCCACTCGATACCGGGATATTCCGGCATACCACTCAGGTCGTCATCAACCTGGGTGTAGAGCACATAAGCCTTAGTACGCTTGCTGAAGTTATGATCAAAGCCGATCGCCCAGGTGTAGCGGTCGCCTTTGAGATCGCTCTCGAGATTATTTAGCGAAACTACGTCACGGGTCCGACCCAAGACCTTGGAGTCAGTACGATCAGCTGAACCGTACATCGCCTTTATCGTGTTGTTACCAAAGGCATAAGCGGCTTGAATCTGCCAGAGATCCTGTTTCTCGAACGGACTGGCGCTCCCAACCTCGACGACGCCATCTGAATTGATGGTGGTTAAAGCTGTCCGCTGCTGACCAGACGGCAGATTTTCCTGACGCTCCCAAAGGGCGGTCAGGGTAAAGCCGTTAAAGTCCAAGAGGCCGAGACCGATACGCCACTTGTCATAGGAGTCGCTAATGTAGTTGCAGCTCAAGGTCTGTAAACCATCGGCGTCAACGCACGCGCTCCTTCCAAGAATGCTTGTCTGTGAATCCATGAACATATCACTGTCCAGGGACTCATAAGCAACAGACGCGTAGAATGGGCCGTTGTTATAGATACCCGCTAAGGACCAAGCGCCTGCCAATGAATCTTCATTGACATTCGCGCCAGCGCCAGCGGTTGCGCCGCCGCCAGCGATGATGGCGCCCATGAATGAGAAGCCCGAGAAGCTCGGCGAGATATAGGCAATAACATTATCGGCACGGATGTCGTCAAACCCGACGGTTCCGTTGTAGTCCGCCATGGTGTCGCTGAATAGGTCCAATTTACCGGTGGAGATCTTCAGCGGAGTGTCGTGACGACCGACCAGCGCCGTACCCCAGTTACCGGCCAAGCCGACGAAGGTGTTACGGTAGGTAATAGAGTCACTATTGCTAGCAACATTACCATTGGTGTCGCTTAGGTTGATCCCAAATTCGACTTGGTAGATGGCTTTGAGGCCGTTTCCAAGATCTTCTGAGCCCTTGACGCCGATCCGGTTAGCGCGGGATGCACCTGGAATATAAGTGTTGCCTCTAGAAATACCCCAGCCTTTGAAGTCCTTGCCGCCGGCGACAATCGGATTTCCACTGGCGTCGAGATAAACTGGGCCAGAAGTCGGATTCAGTGTGCCATCTGGGTTAACACTGTTCGGATCGGCATAATAGCGTGCTAATGGGTTACCGTTAGCGTCAACACCACGCACGGCCGCATCCGTGACATCGGCATAGTCGATAGAGACATGCAACTTGCCATATAGGGTCGCCTCGGCCATCGCGGCGGCCGGGGCGGCCATCGCGGCGGCGATGGCCAGGGTCAGAATCTTTTTCTGCATCTTGATCTCCGCTGTGTTGTGAATAAGACGAAAGATTGCACCAACCTTCCGCAAACGTGCCTTGCAACGGAAATAGTAGACTAGCACGGCACAGCTCGCAACAGTTTTTTTGAAAAAAGAGACAAATTGGCCATAAGTTGCATCTTAGCAACAGTCTTGCCTGATGGCGGCGCAGCCCGTCCCGCCAAGAAGTGGTCTGTCGATAATAATCATTGGCTTACTAAATACTTGGCCGGGGCCGGAACTGCGAAGATCTAGGCTCCTGATCCCCTCGAGCCACGCCGACCTCGCGATCCTGGCGCGGCTGACGCCTGCTGCTGGCTTTGCTCCTGGTCTTGGCAGCTTGTCCGTTGCTCACCTGGCCACCCCGCGCTCCATGCAACAATGTCCTCGCTGATCCTGTCCTTCGGTTGAGGCCCTTGCTGCCAGGATTTGGCGATCCTGCCGAAGTCGCCCAGCTGTACCTTAGAATGGTCTAAGCAAAGAATACCCTAGCCAAGTAGAACGCCAGATCGAGTGGTCGCTCGCATCTGCGTTGGGATTTGCTTCAAGGCTATACTGAATAGATGGATCAAGACAGCATGATACCGCCGAGCCCAGCATCCCAACCTGCGTCTTTGCCGGACGCCATCGCGGCGGCCTCGAGCGATGCTTTGGCCGGACTCCGAACGCTGCTGAGCGGCTCCGCTTCGCCCGGCGGACCGGGCGCGATCCTCGCCTTTGAACCCTAGCGCGAACATCAGATGAGCAGATCGCTCAAGACCGCCTGACCATGTCGGCTCCCGCAACCCCACGCGAGCCCCGCTTCGGGCGCGGCGCCATCCTCTACGACTTTCTGCATTGCCAGGGAGGCGCCGAGCAGCTCAGCCTGGATCTGCTCGAGACCTTCCCAGGGGCCGAGCTTTGGGTCGGCTATCGCGATCAGCGTTGGTTTCCCGACCAACGCCTGCATGGTGCCCGGCTCCGGGATCTGCATCTGCCAGCCCGCTTTCCTGGTGGCCGCACCCTATTGGGCTTACTTGGCTTTCGCGTCCGCACCCGCCGGCTCGCAACCTATGACTGGGCCCTCTTCAGTGGCTCGGTCACCGTCGAAGCTGTTCACCAGCGACCGCAGGGGCGCAACCTTTACTACTGTCATACGGTGCCCCGATTCGCCTACGATCTGCAACAAGACTATGCGGCTCGCCTACCCCGCGCGGCCCGCCCAGTCCTGGGCGCTGCTGCCGCCGGCATGCGCTATCGCTATCAAAAGGCGCTCGCCAAGATGGACCTCATCATGGCTAACTCCGAGAATGTGCGCGCCCGGCTCCAGCGCTATCTGGGACTGGATGCCCGCGTCATCTATCCACCCTGCGATACCCAGGGACCGCGTTGGCTCGGCCAAAACGACGACTACCTCTCGACAGCCCGTCTGGAGCCCTATAAACGGGTCGATCTGCTCATCGAGGCCTTCCGCAAGCTCCCGGGACACCAACTCTGTATCGCATCCGGTGGGAGCGATGAGCGCCGTCTTCGACGTCTTGCCGCAGGCGCAGCCAACATTCGATTTACCGGCTGGCTCGACGGATCGCACTTAAGGTCTCTCATTGGCCATTGTATCGCGACAGTCTACGTGGCAAAGGATGAAGACTTCGGCATGTCTCCGGTTGAATCCATGGCCGCAGGGAAACCTGTAATCGGCGTGGCCGAAGGCGGACTGTTGGAAACGATCACCGATGGCGTGACCGGGCTCCTGATTCAACCACCGCTGACAGCCGACAAGGTCATCGAGGCTATCCTTCAGATCAGCCCCAGCCGAGCCCTTGAGATGCGTCAGGCCTGCGAGCAGCGTGCCTGCCTCTTCAGCAAAGAACTCTTTGCTCAGCAGATGCGACAGGCCGTCGCTGAGGTCGCGCATGTCTGAAGCAGACGACTCGCTGAAAAGGGCAGGGAAACCGCGACCGATTCGTGTTCTGCAAGTCTATCGCACCTATTTCCCCGACCCTCAAGGCGGTCTTCAGGAGGCCATCCGTCAAGCCTGCCTGGCGACTCAGCCTTTTGGCATTCGCCATCGCATTTTCACGCTCAGCCCGGCGGCCCAACCGCGCATCATCCGCCGCCCAGAAGGCGTTGTTTATCGCGCTGATCAGCATCTCGAGATCACCTCTTCCGGCTTTTCCCTCTCAGCGGTCGCGCCCTTTCGCGCCTTAGTCCAGTGGGCCGACGTCGTCCATTATCATTTTCCCTGGCCGTTCGCTGATCTCCTCGACCTGCTTGCCCGCGTTGATAAACCTCGTGTCGTCACTTATCATTCAGACATCGTGCGCCAGCAGTTCTGGCTCCAACTGTATCGGCCTTTGATGCGGCATTTCCTGAATCAAGCCGATCGCCTGATTGCCACCTCGCCCGCCTATGCCGAATCCAGCAGGGTCTTGCAGGACTATCGCGAGAAGCTCGAGATCATTCCCCTTGGTCTTGATGAGCGCGCGTTCCCTGAGCCGAGCACAGAGGAGATCCATGCGACGCGTGAACAGTATGGGCAAGACTATTTTCTCTTTATCGGCGTCTTGCGCTATTACAAAGGTCTCGACACCTTGCTGGAGGCCGTGCAAGAGAGCCAACTCCAGGTTGTCATTGTGGGCGACGGCCCTGAAGGTCAGCGTTTACGGGCACTCGCGCGGGTGCGTGGTCTAGGCAACGTTCAGTTTGCCGGCATCATTAGCGATCAACAGAAGGTCGCGCTGATACGCGGCTGCCGCGCGATCGTGTTTCCCTCTAACGCACGCTCTGAAGCCTTCGGGATCACCTTAGTCGAAGGTGCCATGCTCGGCCGCCCCTTGATCTGCACCGAGCTCGGCACCGGGACAACCTTTATCAACAAGCACAACGAAACCGGTCTTGTTGTCGCGCCAGATGATGCCAGCAGCCTTCGTCAAGCCATGGAGCAGCTCCATGCCGACCCAGCACTCGCCGAACAATTCGGCCGCAACAGCCGCCAACGCTTCGAACGCCTGTTTTCGGCCCAACCCCTCGGGCGAAAGCTGTCAGCGCTCTACCGGCAGCTTTAGGGAGGAAGCCTGAGACCCCCCGCGATTGAGAAGCAGCCGACGGGGCATCCGCGACAACCCATCGCAACCAACCAGTGCGGATCTCCTCTCTCCAGAGCGACTCGGGAATCCTCTCCCACCGTCGCCCAATGCGACGCGCCTTGACTGATCGGCCTCCAAGTTGCTGCAGCGCTATCCACTTCCACTGAGTTGGGGCGAACTCGCTTTGACCCGCCCGCCTTGGCGTGCTAAGACTAACAGTGTTCCCGCATGGGAACGCAGGGAGGCCTTGGCGATTGGGTATCAGCGACCCCACGCATTCGCTTAGGTCCACGAGCAAGCCATTCTTTGGAGGCACGCCTCATGTTCCATCCGCTCCGATTGCCAAATCGCGCGCGCGCCCTGCAGGCGCCCGCCAAGTCCGCCATCCTCCGCGCCCCCATTCAAATCATGCTTTGCAGCGCCGCTCTGCTGTTGGTACTCGCCATCTCGCCGCTAGGCGCGCTGGCGACTAACGAGGCCGCTACTCAAGCCATGCCTGCGACGCTGTTCACGTCCGGCAGCGCCAAACCGCTGCCCCTGCAATTCGTGCCCAATATCGGCCAATGGCAGCAAGAAGACCTCCTATACCTGACCCGCGCCGCCGATGTCGACGCGCTGTTCAAGCGCGACCACATCGAACTGCGCGGGCGCGACCCCGAAGGCCAGAGCACACTGCGCCTGCGCCCGCTCGGCGCCGAGACCGCCGACCTGCAACCCGGCGCCAAGCGCGTCACGGTGGTCAATGACTATCGAGGCCAAGACCCGGCGCGCTGGCACATCGGCATCCCGACCTATGAAGACCTGCGCTACGTTGGCCTCTACCCCGACATCGACCTGGCATTGCGCACCCACGAGCGTCAACTCGCCTACGACTTCATCCTCCATCCCGGCGCTGATCCAGCGCGCATTCGCGTTGCCGTCGAGGGCGCGCAGGCGCTGAGCGTCGAGCCCGACGGCAGCCTGCTCGTGACCCTGGCCGATGGCCGCATCCTGCGCCAGCAGGCGCCGTTTATCTATCAGGAGCGCGACGGGGAGCGCGAGCCGGTGAGCGGGCGGTTTCAACTGCTGGCCGCAAATGCGAGCGAAGATTCCGCACCGGTGTATGGCTTCGAGGTCGGTGACTATGATCCGAACTGGGTGTTGGTGATCGATCCTACGCTGGAGTATGCGAACTTCGTCGGTGGCTCCGGTGATGAACGAGTCAGCGGGATGCATGTAATGACCACCGGAGAGGTGATTGTTGTTGGAACCACATCCTCAGCTAATTTTGCAGAAGACTCTAATCCGCGCGAAATCGGCCCTGAAGATGGAGATGGAACGGTGTCTCTAGGACGAGATAATGGATTCGTCTATAAGGTGAATACAAACGGGAGTTTAGCATTTGTCACATTGCTTGGCGGTGGCAGCAGTGATGCTCTACATGACTTGGCGGTTGATAGCTCTGACAATATTTATGTCGCTGGCTCTACAAGCTCTAATGACTTTCCGCTTGTTAATCCGCTCTTCGGGGTGCTGACCGGGCGCTCGGATGCGTTCGTCACCAAGCTTAATTCCACTGGTCAGCTTGATAAAACAACTGGTTTTTCGACCTACTACGGCGGAAACGGTGAAACTTCCGCGAATGCTGTCGCGATTGATGATGTCGGCGATATCTATATCGCTGGCGTCACCGCAGCGCCCGACCTCGTGCTGCGCAATCCGCTTTACCCCACGCTCAGTGGCGGCCGCGGCAAAGATGGTTTCATTGCTCAGTTTGCGCTTAATGGGAATCGTGCGTCGCTCGAATACGCAACCTATTTTGGCGGCTCGCGCGATGACAGTATCGATAAACTCATCGTTTCAAACAGTCTCGACACTGCCGGTAGATCACTTGCTTCTGATACGGGTGATCTCTTTTTCGTCGGTCGTACAGCTTCGCCTGCTACTGATCGCAACGATAATCCCGACTTTCCTCGCAAACATGCCTTACAAGCAGAGCTTGGTGGTCGTCAGGATGGCTTCCTCGCCCGTATTGCGCGTGGTGGTCAAGAGTTGGTTTTTAGCACATATGTGGGTGGCTCGAATGAAGACGTCATCGCCGACTTTGCGATAGATGCCGAAGGCAATTACCTCCTGGCAGGTTATACTAGCTCAGCAGATTGGCCAACGCAAAATGCGATGATTCCTGACTATCCTGCAGGTAGTCGTAACAAAATGGGAACACTTGCGAAGATCGATAAATCCGGACGCTTCCGGCACTTTGCGACCTATCTTGGCGCTGCGGGTAACGATCAAGCGCTTGCCGTTGCTGCAGGAAAAAATTCAGATGGCGAAGATGTTATCTATGTTGCGGGCATTACGGACTCGAATGCCTTCCCGACTCAGAATGCCTATCAAGGCTACCATGCTGGCAATGGTGATGGGTTTTTAGCCATTCTCGACGGGAGCGGCCAGGCGATTCGCAACTCCAGCTATTTCGGTGGTGGTGCGACCGACGAAATCATCGCGATCAGGCCGGCTGATCCAGTCAGCGATTTGTCGGTGAGCTTTGCTGGCAATACGCAGGAATTGCGTTCCGGTGCACCATTTCCAGATGATTCAACACAAGATTTGATCGCACCGCATGCCGGTCGTCTCGATACCTTTGTCGCACAATTGGACCTTGTTTCCGCCGATCTAGGGCCACGGCTGCCTGTGTTATGGCTTGGTTCGGATGATGATGCTACTAATCCAATTTATAAGTCTGACACGATTTACCCTCCGTCAGTAAATGGGACCCCTGCTATCGGATTTGTGCTGCGTCTCGAAGACCGCCCGGCTCTGGCAAAAGGGATCATCTCATTCTCGACTCGCGTCTCCTTTGATCCCGAGGTACTAGCGAACCCGGACCTTGATTGGGAGAACACCGATGGCAGCTCTATTTTAAATGATCCTAGCATCACAAAGCGCTTCCAAACTCTTGGCGTCAACCCGGATACTGGCATGGAAGAGTGGGAGATCAGTGTGTTTCAGCGGGACAATGATGCGACTCGCATAGATACTGGACTCGATGATGATCAACTGGCAACCATCAGCTTTTCTTTCGTTCCTGATCAAGCTGACATTGCCCCTCAAGAGGTCGTGGTCAGTCTTCAAGAGGTCGCTTCAGCGGCAATTGAAGGGGATTTGGACGCTGTCATTTCTGGCCTGCCTGGTACGCGATTCGTTGATCGGCGCTGTAACGATATACTCGGTGATTGCGACTGCAGCGGCCAGGTGCAATTGTTCGAGTTACAATCCGCCGAAACTTACTTTACAAATGATCCCGCTGCCGCACCTATCTGCTTGAAAAGTAACTATGTTTCCATGACAGGTACGGATCTCGATACTGTTGTCACCACTAACTATCTTGGTGGAGTGACAGAGCCTGATGCCAGTGGTGGCGGAGGCAGTGAGGAAGGCGGTGAATTAGGCGTCAGCGAGTCCATGGGCATGGGGACGCTGGCCGCTTCTTCGGCGCACGGCATGAGCCTTGGCACTTCGACCAGCGAGCGGCTCGATTTCGTCTCCCCGCAGATCAGCGGCAGTACGGTCTCCTATGACCTGATACTCAACGCCAGCGAGGAGCCCTCAGTCCTCTCGGCTGACATCTACTATGATCCAGCGCATGTCGAAGACCCCTCAGCCATCACCGGCACCGCGCTATCCAGTGTCGGCAAGCAGGTCGTCTACAATGTAGTCGAGCCGGGCTGGCTGCGGCTGGTGGCCTACGGCATCAACCGAACCACCATCCCCGACGGGATTCTGGCAACGGTCGAGCTAAAGCTGGCACCAGGCAGCACCATCGATGATCTGATGCTGGAGATGAAGGCTGCGGCGGCGATCCCGTCACTGGGGCACGATATCGATCTGCACAGCAACGGGGTTGAGGACGGCCACTTCGTTATCCAGATGGTGTCCGACGGCGGTGCTCGGGCTCGGCATTGACCTCTGCCACCTTCCTGCCTCGCCTACGGGCGGGGCAGGATACGGGGATTGGAAAGATGGTCAACCGGGCGGCGGTGCCCCCACCCCGAGATCAACCTTCTCGTAGAGATCGCCCAAACGCACGCAGCAGCCGATCGATTCCAGCTCGATGTGATCGTCTGGCTGCTCGTAGGCGGTGAGCAGCCAGCGGTTGTCGTCTTGGCGAGTGTAGAGATCCACGCTCAGCCGGTCTTGGGCAATCAGCGCGTATTGCGTTAGGCTCGGCAAGTGGCGGTAGAGGGCGAACTTACCGCCGCGATCATAGCCCTCGGTAGAGGGCGAACTTACCGCCGCGATCATAGCCCTCGGTAGAGGGCGACAGAATCTCGATGATGAGGGCAGGGTTGGTGATGGTGTCGGTACGATCATCGAAAAAGGATGGCGCTTCGCAGAGGGCGATGAAATCGGGATAGGTGCAGGCATCGGCGGACTCGATACGGACCCGCATGTCGTTGGCGAGCGCCATGCAGGGGCCTTTTTCGAACTGGTTGCCGATCCGCCGAACGAGGTTGGTATTGATGAGGTTGTGACGAAAGCTCGCGCCGGTCATCGCGAAGACATCGCCGGCGACGTATTCATGCTTCTCGTCCACCGCTTCGCGTTCGATCGCGAGATAGTCCTCGACGCTGTAGTCGAGCTGTTGCTGAACGGCCATCGGTACCTCCCCACTACATTGCTATTCGCCAGTATAGGCCAGTCGCTGGTTCATGGCACCAGTGACCGCCTCTCGATATATCTTTAGTACTGAGGAACCGTGAGCAACATAGCATGACTGAACTGACAAGCTTTGAGCAATTCATGCTCGAATTGATCAATCGCGCCCGCAGCCAGCCGCTGGAAGAAGCGGCTCGGTATGGGATTGATCTGAACCAGGGACTGGCATCCGGCACCCTGTCTGGCTTGCCCATGCAGCCTGTGTTCAGCAATTCGCTGCTGATCGATGCTGCGCATGTTCATAGCGATTGGATGCTGGAAACCAATACGTTTAGTCACACGGGCGAGGGCGGATCCTCGCCGAGTAATCGCATGGAGGGTGCAGGCTATCAGTTCGTTCCTCCCTGGAGCTGGGGTGAGAACCTTTCTTGGAAGGGCACGACGGGGACGCTACCGTCAGATCTCACGAATTATATTCTTAATCAATATGAGGGGTTATTTCTCAGCCCGGGGCATCGTGAAAATATTCTAGGTAATGATTTTCGAGAAATTGGTATCGGCCAATCGCTGGGTGAATTCACGTTTCAAAACGTGGACTATCAAACCTCCATGATCACCCAGAACTTTGCGACCTCGGGCGATGAGGTCTTCCTAGGTGGCGTGGTTTATGACGATATGGATCGTAATCGCTTCTACACGCCCGGCGAGGGTTTAGGCGGGATTACCGTCAGTCTGCCGGATCTCGGGCTGGAGACCCAGACTGGGGACGCCGGCGGTTATCAGCTCGCCGTTCCCGCTGGGACACATCAGGTTCTGTTCTCGGGTGCTGCGCTGGAGGAGTCCGAGACGAGGACCATCACCATCGGGGATAAGAACGAGAAGCTCGATCTGGTGTTGGGACCAGACGAGTTGCCCTTGACCCTTGACCCCGTCGATTACGCGACTCGCTTCATGCAGGCGCTCGCTGAAGCGCAGGCCGAGGAAGCCGTGGCCTTGAATCCCTCGCTCACGTCCATCTTTGCGCGGATTCTGAGTCGGCAGTTGGAGCCGGACAGCGAGGAGGGAGGGCTCATGCCGACCAGCGCCTTCGACACCCTGGCGCCCGTGTTGACTTTCGTTGCCAGTCCCGCCTTGGCACGACCGCCAGGCGGCCCGATGGGCGGTTATTCGCCAGCGGCGATGGCGGCGGCGCACGACGCTGCCCGGTTTGAAGCGGACGAAGCTGGGATGCAAGGTTTTCTTGCCGCCGATCCACTGGATTGGGAGATCGATGGCCTCTCCTTGTCCACAGCCTTCGAGTCCGCATCCGCGTCTTCCTGGGATGCGGCACCAGAACCAGATCTCCCCGCTGACGACTCAGGTGCCGCGGCCAGCCTCGCTGCTTATGCGGATTGGACCTTACTCTAGTCAAGAAGGCAGATCGACCATCGGCAACCTCGCCGATGGTCTGAAAAATACCGGTGCGTCGAGTTTCTCCGCCGCAAACGCCGCCTGTTATCGCTCGCCGCTCAATGAAAGTGATGCACGTAGCGCAGGTTAAAGCGTCCGCCCTCGGGCCGGTTCTCGGCCTCGGTCTCCCAGTAGGCGTTGAAGAAGAGGTGGTCGTGCTTGGACAGGTGATAGACCAGGCCAGGGCCGAGACCGAGCACCTGTTCTTGGCTGTCGCGGATGCGTTTGCCATTGAGGCGCTTGTCGGTAATCTCTTTGAGAGCGTAACCGTTTAGGCCGAGACGCAGCCGCTGTGGAATGACCTCGTAGGCGCTGGCGAAGTTGAGATGCATCGCCTGGCCGGCTTGACTGTCATCGACCCCGAGCAGGCTGAAGGGATCGTTGTTCTCGGCATTCCAGAGGTAATGCAGGCGCCAGGAGACCGTCCACTTTGGGGTCGCAAAGAAGGTCGCGGCCCAATAGGGGTTGAACGAGAAGACGTTGCTGCCAGGGTTGATGGCCTTATCGGCATCGTAGTCGCCGGTCGGGAAGATCATCTGTAGCTCGACCCGCTGCACAAAGCGTGGACCCTTCGGCCCCATGATCGGGTCCCACTGCAGGAAAGGCCCCACCAGCAGATCGCCCAGATGAGCGCTGCTGGCTTGGATCGGGCCGTTGTTCGGATCAAGGTCAAGGCTGGCATAGGGCAGCATCAGATTCAGCCCCCACTTGCCGTTGAGGAGCAGCGGCTGGTCGGATTGATAGACCAACTGGGTCAGGCCAATGTTGGCCTCGACCTCCGCGGTGCGCAGTCCCTGCGGGGTTGGGATCAGCGCGTTGTCGCCGTCGCTGTCCTTCAACCGCGCTGATCGATAGAGTTGGATGTATTGCTGTGCATACCAGCCCGGACCGGAGGGCGGGGCACCATCGAGGAAGCTGGTGAAGCCTAGGTTGAGAGACGGCAGGTCATAGGCCGAGGCTGGCTGGCTCAGGAGGGCGGCGAGGATCAGGCCGCCGAACAGGTGCCGGTGTCGTGTTTTGATCATATCGGTTCATCTTGTTGCTTATTCGTCGCCCGTATCAAGCCACAGCGATTGCCATCTTCGCCACAATGTATTGCTCAACCCTTGCGGTAGCTCAGCAAGTCGCGCGCAATTTGCTTGAGCATCGGCTTGAGAACTCCCTGGGAGACTGTGCGACATCCGTTGCCGCGGTTGGCTTAGGATCTTTTACCCGCTCTATCCCGAGATCGCGGATCAAGCGCTGATGGATTCAATCCGCATCGAGGCGCGGCTTCGGATGGCGCGGGCAAGAAAGCCTAGGCATTAGGCCGGAGAGATGGCGTCCATTATCAATGAGGCCTCGCGTTCTATGAACATGTCCGAATCGAATAGCGCCATTAATGTGTCGAGGATGGAGGAGTCGATCACAATGCTCACCCAATATCTCGATGCCCAAGCCCTGGCTCCGATCATCGACATCATGCATCAACTGACGGCAACGCCCGAAGATGGCGCGTTGCTGAAGCGTCTCTTCGAGACCCTTGACGGTATGGGCATCTGGCAAGGTGCCGTGCTGACCTATGCGCCCTACATCGCGATCCTGATGTCCGAGCATCAGTTCCACGAGCCCGACTAGGCAGAGCAAGGCAAGCAAGGCCAGGTAAAGCGATCAGCCAATCGCCTGCCTGCGGGTGCCATCAAGCTAAGAAGATTCGCTCCAGACTGCCACGGCTGACATTGCCGCGCTGGTCTTCGGCTTCGATGAAGTAGCGAATATCGCCCAGACCGACAGGCAACTGAGCGGTCACATAGTTGGCGATCAAGGCCGCACCGGTCTGCGACGGATAGGGGCCATGATCCTGCATTGGTAGGCGTTGCTCACCAGCGTCGCTGCGCAGCACCAGCTCGACCCGCTGCAGTCCCGAGCAATCGGCGACGAAGCTGTGCAGCACCGCCTCGCGCGGGGCGTCGAGCAGGCAGCCCTGACCCCAGCGCTTGCCGCCCGGGTTCTCCGGCGTGACCCAGGGTGGGAAGATGGTCGGGCCGCGCTGATCCTGGCCCAAGGCGACCAGGTCATCGATCGCCGTGCCGATCCGGCTTAGGCCCAGATTGGCGGCATTGGTCACCTGCTGATCCCAACCCGTCTGCCCGGTCCAATACCAGTAGCAGCTGGTCTCGGCGGTGAGCAGTAGGCGTATTGCCTCGGCCAGCGCTGGATGCTCAGGCTCGCTGTCCTCGAGCGAGTGCACCCGATCCTGAAACGCGGTGAGCACGGCCCAAGAGTTCAGATCCGGCGAGTAGGGCTGATCGTAGCGGCTGAACCACTTCATGAACTGCGGGTCGCCATTGTCGGCGCCGGCCCAGGAGCCCGGCTCGATATGGGCGACCTGGGTCGGATCGGGCGGGAAGCGCTGCAGATAGTCCTCAGCCGTCGTCAGCTCAAAGCGGGGGTCGCGCTTGAGCCAGTCGACCAGCTGGCTGGTGTTGTGATGGTAATAGCTGTCGGCGCCGCCGCCATGGTTATCGCCATCGGAATGCAGCAGGAAGAACGGCGGATGCTTGGGATCGAAGCTGCCGGTGTCGAGGATGCGCTGGTAGAGCTGACCGAGCACATCGGGATATTGCAGCGCGCCGAAGCCGCCGCGCGCATCCTCGTTGCCGATGTAGCGCTCGGCCGGGATGGCGATGAGCTTGTGCAGCTGGCCATCGGCATCTTCATAGCCGACATACTCGGGCCGAAGCAGGCTCGGGCTGATCTTCGACGCCGCCCAAATGTTGTGCAGCTGCAGCCAATCGTCGACCGGAGGATTGGTCTGATCGGCCGGGTTCGGCGGCAACATGCCCTCCTCGATGCCAGCATAGGGATAGTCCTTGCAGGCGCGGAAGCGATGGATGGAATCAAAGATCACCGCCTCGACCCCGGCCTCGACCAGCGCCGGGATCATGCGGACATGAAAGGCGGTCTCTGGCGGGAACAGCACCCGCGAGGCCTCGGCGCCAAACACGCGCTGAATCAGCTCGCGATGCCAGCGGATGTTGCGAACAATATCGCGGTGCGGGATCAGTGGCATCAGCGGGTGGTAGAAGCCGAACGCCGAGAAGGCTAAGCGTGGGTTGCCGAGTTCGGTCTTGGCGGCGGCCATCTCGCTGAGTGCGCGGTTCCAGCCGCTGAAACGTCCGCCGCAGCGGCCCAGCTCGGCGCAGCGCTCGAGCTGCTCGATCAGGGTGCCACTCCAGCTGGTTGACAGGCCGCCGTGGGCAAGACCGCCATCACGATATTGGCGCACCGCCGCCGGGACGAAATCGGTGTAGTTGCCGCCGCGCGAGCCGAAGATCTCGTCCTTCTCGCCATCCCAGTAGTCGGGGTTGGTGGTGTCGTAGTAGGGCTGGTGCATGTGTTTGTGGATGCCGAAGTAGATCTTCACCTCGGCGCCGTTGGACTGTGCAGGCTGGATCTGGGCGCTCGCGTTCACGGAGCCTTGCTCAGTCGCCGCCCAGGCCGCGCCTGCAGCGGCACCGGCATGCGCTGCTCGCCCTGACTGGTCATCCCCAGCAACACCAGCACCGGCACCGGCACCGGCACCGGCACTGGAACGAGTACCTGCACTGACCCCAAAGCCCGTTTGGCCATCAAACGCCGCTTCAGCGCCAGCGCGCTCAAGCCGCACTTCAGCGAAGGTCTTGATCCAATCGCCACCACCGGCCTGCTGGATCTCAGCGCGCCGACAGCCCTCGATCTGCAGCTCAAGCCGCTCGCCCGTTGCACTGCCGGTCGGCACTAGCACCTGGTAACGCCAGCGGCCAGTGGCCTCCTCGGTGCCCAGGATCGCCTCGCCATTGAGTAGGGTCTCGCGGCCGGACGCCCGCACAATGACCTGCGGGAAGGGGATCTCAGCATCAGCGCTGAATGCCACCCGGAAGGCCGGGTAGCGGCCATCGGCGGCAAGCTCAAGTCGCGACGGACAATCAATGTTGAGGAAACGGCTGAAGATGGGCATCGGGTTGAATCCTGACGAACAATGAGGTCGGTCGTTGCACAGCAAAGTCGGAACTGGTCGTTACCTTGGTCCCTGACGATCGGGGCTCATACAACGCGCGATCGTTCTTCTGCGATGAGCGATAGGGGACAGCCAATCGCTCGCCTGTTCAGCGCATGCTGCCAACCCAGCAACTGTTTGGCAACGAGCAGGGTCACCTGGCCCGCTTGTGACACTCCCAAAACGGGACTATCATTCTGCAATGCGAGTCATCGCGCTGAAAAGTCTGCGGGCGTTCTGGCAACGGCATCCGGCTGCCGAGCGGCCGCTGCGCGCCTGGTACGACGAGGTGAGCCGCGCGAACTGGCACTCCACAGCCGATGTTAAACGGCAATTTCGTCACGCCAGCATCCTCAGCAGCCATCGCGTCGTTTTCAATATCAAAGGCAACGATTACCGGCTTGTTGCCGCCTTGGCCTACAACACCGGGGTTCTGTTCGTGAAATTTGTCGGCACTCATGCCGACTATGATCGCATCGACGCAGGCACCGTCGAGTGGAGATGAAACCGATGGACATTCGCCCAATCCGGAGCGAGGCCGACTACGAGGCCACGCTCGATGAGATTTCCTCGCTGATGGAGACTGATCCGCCCATCGGTAGCCCAACGGGTGATCGGTTAGATGTCCTCGTCACCCTGGTGCAGGCCTATGAGGCCCAACAGCATCCGGTACTGCCGCCCGACCCGATCGACGCGATCCAATTCCGCATGGAGCAACAAGGGCTCACCGTTGCCGACATGCGCCCCTATATCGGGCCACCGAATCGCGTCTATGAGGTCCTGTCGCGCAAGCGCGGCTTAAGCCTGGCCATGATTCGCCGCCTGCACAAAGGGCTCGGGATCCCCGCCGAGCGACTGATCGGCTGTTGAGTTCGCCTTCATGAGCACTGAATTGCACGCTTTCTCGATCACCAAACGTCGCGCGCTGCTCAGCGCATTACTCGCCGCCTGGCTGGCGCTGACCACCCCGCTGGCACTGGCCCTGCTGCCCGCCGCGGTCGATGGCGAGCCGTTGCCCTCGCTGGCACCGATGCTTGCCAAGACCGTGCCCGGCGTGGTCAACGTCTCCACCATCACTGAGATCGCCGCCACCGAGCATCCACTGCTGCGTGATCCGTTCTTCCGCCGCTTCTTCGACATCCCCGGCCATCAGCGCAATCGCGAGAGCCAGAGCCTGGGCTCCGGGGTGGTGATCGACGCCAAGCGCGGCATCATCCTCACCAATCATCATGTGGTGCGCGCCGCCGATGCGATCCGCGTCACCTTCGACGATGGTCGCCGGCTCGAGGCGACGCTGGTCGGCTCGGACCCGGAGACCGATATCGCCGTGCTGCGGGTCGAGGCCGATGAGCTGACCGCGGTGCCACTGGCCGACTCCGATGCACTGCAGGTTGGCGACTTCGTCGTTGCTATCGGCAGTCCGTTCGGGCTCGCGCATACGGTCACCTCCGGCATCGTCAGCGCGCTCGGGCGCACTGGGCTTGGCATCGAGGGCTTTGAGAGCTTCATCCAGACCGATGCATCGATCAATCCGGGTAACTCGGGCGGACCCTTGGTCAACCTGCGCGGCGAGCTGGTCGGCATCAACACCGCCATCCTCGCCCCCGGCGGCGGCAATGTCGGCATCGGCTTTGCGATCCCGACCAACATGGTGAAGATCGTCGTTGAGCAGATCCTCGAGCATGGCAGTGTGCGCCGCGGTCTGTTCGGCGCCGGGGTACAGGATCTGACCCCGGAGATCGCCAGCGCCTTGGCGATCGATCGCTTTCGCGGCGCTGTGGTTGCCGCGCTGGAGCCCGACTCACCGGCGTTGCGGGCGGGTCTCAAGCCCGGCGACATCATCACCGGGGTGGATGGGCGCGCGGTGAACAGCGCTAATGATCTGCGCTCACGGGTCGGCCTGTTGCCGCCCGGCACCCGCATCGAGCTGGAGGTGCTGCGCGACGGCAAGCTGCGCCGGCTCAAGGCGCAGATCGATGATCCCTATGCTGATTTCGTTCACGGGGAGATCCTCAGCCCAGCACTCGAGGGGGCCTTGATCGGCGAGGCGACGCGTCGCTCCAATCGCGGTCAAACCCGCGTCGTGGTGGTTGGCCCGATCCGCCCCGGCAGCCCGGCCTGGCAGAATGGGCTGCGCGAGGATGACCTGATCATCCAGCTCAACGGGCGCGCGATTGCCCAGGTCCAAGATGTTGCCCAGGCCCTGCGCGCTGCCGATGGACTCTATAGCGCGCAGGTGCTCCGCAACGGCCAACTGCTGCTGCTCGCGCGCCGTTGATACGCCAACTGAACCTGCTCGAGATGCATCAAGAGACCTCGCCCTGGCGCGCATTCCTGCTTATCTTCCCACTGTTGGCGCTGGTTCCGATCGGCGCGCTTGGCGGCTATGCGCTCTGGTCCATCGCAACGCGCATGGATGCGGTTGTGCGCAGCGAGCGGTTCGCTGTCGATCTGCAACGCGAGGTGATCAAGACCGGGCTGCAAGCCGTCGCAACGGATCTCTGCGTGCTCGGGCAACAGAACGAATTGAGTCATCTTATGTTAGAAGAACAGCAGCTCGGGCAGGCGCGCCGCAGGCTAGGGCTATCTTCGAGCGCCAGATCACAATTGATCCTTAGAGACTGCCCTTCCTGGACAGTCTCTGCGATTTAAGGCACTGAAAATAGTCAGTTTTCAGTTTCATGGATCTCTATAAAATACAGAAATTTAAGCAAAAAATTCCTATACAGCGTCTTAGCGGCTACAGGTTGAAGCGGATCATCGTCAGTCAAGCCTATACGAGCCACTGGCGCAGGCGCTCCACCGCCTCTTCCAGTCGTGCCAGCGGTGCCGCATAGGAGAAACGCAGATGCTCAAGCTGGCGGTAGTCGCCGAAATCCCGCCCGGGGGTGAGCGCGACGCCGGTCTGCTCCAGCACCTGGTCGGCGAAACCCTGGCTGTCATCGGTCAAGTCGCTCGCATCGGCATAGACATAGAAGGCACCCGCCGGCACTCGCGGAACCTGAAAGCCAAGCTGGCGCAGCGCCGGCACCAGGAAGTCGCGGCGTTGTTGGAACGCCTGCCGACGCCACTCCAGCTCGGCCAGGGTTGTGGGTTCGAAGGCGGCGAGCGCGGCGTATTGAGAGACGGTCGGCGCTGAGATGAACAGGTTCTGGCACAGCCGGGTGACGGCATCGACATAGGCCTCTGGCGCCACCAGCCAACCGAGGCGCCAGCCGGTCATGCCGTAGAACTTCGAGAAGCTGTTGATCACGAACACATCATCGCCGTCGTGCAGCGCGCTGCGGATGGGTCCGTCGTAGACCAACCCTTGGTAGATCTCATCGACCACCAGCGTTCCGCCAAGATGACGCAGGCTCGCCGCAATCGCGCTCATCAGCTCGGGCTCGATCACGCTGCCGGTCGGATTCGCCGGCGAGCCGAGCAGCACCGCGCGGGTGCGCTCGGTCCAATGCGCGCGGATCAGCTCAGGCGTGAGCTGATAGCCGGTCTCGGGACCACAGGGGATGCGCACCGGCACCCCACCGAAGAGCTGGATGAAGTTGGCGTTGCAGGGATAGCCGGGATCAGCCAGCAGCACCTCATCGCCGGGATCGAGCAGCAGGGCGAAGCTGACCAGTAGCGCCGCGGAGGAGCCGGGCACCAGCGCCACTCGCTCCGGATTTGGACGCGCCACTGTGGGGTAATGCGCAGCGATCAGTGCGCGTAATTCCGGCAAGCCGAGCGCGGCCGTGTAGCGCGTCTGCCCGGCCTGCAAGGCCGCCTGCGCACGCGCGACAATCGGTTCCGGGGTCGGGAAATCCGGCTCGCCGATCTCCAGGTGGATCACATCCCGGCCGGCCTGCTCCAGCGCCTGCGCCTTGGCCAGCACCTCCATGACGTGAAACGGCTGAATCAGCGGTATACGTTGCGCAAGCGGCATTGACGGTCCACCTATCATCACTGCGACGTCGAAACCAGTGTCATGATCTCAGTGCTCACCGGCACCCCGGTGGTGCGGCAACCTGAGCAGGGCCATAAACACCGCCGCTGCTTCTTTGCCAACAGCACCACCGGCACCAGATAGGCGAGCAGCAGCAACGCATGCAGCGGCACCGGACCGGGCTCATGGGTGCTGTGATGCTGCTCCAGCCAGATGCTCATCGAGCCAGGCGCGGATCTGCACGCTCGAGCGCGAGCCGCTGAAGCGCCCACGCTCCTCGCCCTGCTGAAACAGGAGCACGGTCGGGAAGCCGCGTAGCCGGTAATGGCCAGCGAGTTTCATGTTCTCGCCCTCATCGACCTCGACCTTGGCGAGCCCAACCCCACCCTGCAGCTCGTCGATCACCCGATAGAGATGCGGCGCCAACTGATGGCAAGGCGCGCACCAGTCGGCCCAGAAGTCGACCAGAATCGGCCGCGCGCGCGAGGCCGCGATCACCGCCTGCTCAAATCCTGCATGGTCAACATCGAAACAATCGCCGCACGGCGGTTGGTCGGAAGGAAAGCGCATCGAGTCTTCTCCATCATTGCCAGAGGGCTATGGCACCACAGTGGAAGCAAAACCGCCATTTTTGAGTATCCGAGTCGGCACCCCGCATCCACAGAGCGTATCCGCTTGTCCGCGTCGACACCGATGGTAGCATCGGCGAATCACCCGCCTGACACAGCGGCAGGCATCGATCATCCATGGGTACCTTTGATGAGCATGTATGAAACCGACTTTCATCAGTGGATCGAAGAACAATCGGACTTGCTGCGTTCCGGCCAGTTGACGCAGCTCGATATGACGAACTTGGTCGAGGAGCTACAAAGCATGAGTGCACGCGAGCGACGCGAGCTGATCAACCGTCTCGCCGTCTTGCTTGCGCAGCTGCTCAACTGGGAGTTTCAACCTGAGCGGCGCAGCACCAACTGGCGTCTGACCATCAATGAGCAGCGATGGAGGAAACAGGCTTTCTCAAGTCGCCTTTCCCAGAGAGCTGTGTTTACAGCATCGCCGACATCCTCGACGAAGACTGCTGGCCGGGCGCTTGAGACGGATTTTCGCTTGCTAGACTGGCCGCCGATCGGCCGGGTGCGCTATGGTTAGTGCCCCATGCGTGAGCCGATCACCAATGGCCGTCGCGCACCCCCGAATCGCCTGCACCACCTTAGTTCTCCAATAAGAGCCGCCGATGTCCGATCTGCACCCCAATCGCGCACCCTATCCCACCACCCGCATGCGCCGGATGCGCCGCGATGATTTTTCACGCCGGCTGATGCGCGAGACGACGCTGACGCCTGATGATTTCATCTACCCCGTGTTCGTGCTCGAAGGCCAAGGCGAGCGCGAGCCGGTGCCTTCGATGCCCGGCATCGAGCGCATGAGCATCGACCTGCTGGTCGAAGAGGCCCAGACCATCGCCAAGCTTGGCATCCCGGCGATGGCGCTGTTTCCAGTCACGCCGATGTCGGCCAAGTCCGAGGATGCCCGCGAGGCCTTCAACCCCGATGGTCTGGCGCAGCGCGCGGTGCGTGCGCTCAAGGACGCGGTGCCAGAGCTGGGCGTGATGACCGATGTCGCGCTCGACCCCTTCACCACCCATGGTCAGGACGGACTCATCGACGACACCGGCTATGTGATGAACGATGCCACCGTCGAGGTGCTGGTCCAGCAGGCCGTCTCACATGCCGCCGCCGGCGCCGACATCGTCGCGCCGTCGGACATGATGGACGGGCGCATCGGCGCGGTCCGCGAGGCGCTGGAGTCCGCTGGTCACATCAACACCCGCATCATGGCCTACTCGGCCAAGTACGCCTCCAGTTTCTATGGCCCGTTCCGCGATGCGGTCGGCTCCGCGGCCAACCTCGGCGGCGGCAACAAGTACACCTATCAGATGGACCCGGCGAACTCGGACGAGGCCCTGCACGAGGTCGGGCTCGACCTGGCCGAGGGTGCCGACATGGTGATGGTCAAGCCCGGCATGCCGTATCTGGACATCGTCCGCCGGGTTAAGGACCGCTTTGGCGCACCAACCTTTGTCTACCAGGTTAGCGGTGAATACGCGATGCTGAAGGCCGCGTGCCAGAACGGCTGGCTTGAGGAAGAAGCGGTGGTCCTCGAAGCGCTGATGGGCGTGAAGCGTGCCGGCGGTGACGGCATCCTCACCTACTACGCCAAGCAGGCGGCACAGTGGATGGGCGCCTGAGGCAGCCCATAAGGCGCCAGTGCACCGGCAGTCTGCAAAGCAGGGGCTGTAACAGCCGAACACTCGGCGCGTATCAAACGCTCTGCTGGTATCGTAGTCGGCATCGGCACCAGCAATGCCGAAACCCTGTCGCCAGCAATACCGGCCTTGCAGAGGGGGCACCGAATCTTTCCGGGGTGGCATAGCATGACTGATCAATATGCCGTGATCGGCAACCCGATCGCACACAGCAAATCGCCGATCATCCATGCCGCTTTCGCGGCGCAGACCGGCGAGCCGATCGAATACGGCCGCATCCTCGGCGACCTCAACGACTTCGCCGGCGATGTGCGGCGATTCGTCGCCGAGGGTGGGCGTGGACTTAACGTCACGGTGCCGTTCAAGACCGACGCCTTCGAACTGCTCGACGATCTCAGTGAGCAGGCGCGCGCCGCAGGCGCGGTCAACACCCTGATCGTGCGCGACGGCGGCCTACTGCATGGCGACAACACCGACGGCATTGGTCTGCTGCGCGATCTGACCCAGAATCACGGCTTCGAGATCGCCGGCAAGCGGGTGCTGCTGCTCGGCGCCGGCGGTGCCGCGCGTGGCGTCTTGAGACCGTTGCTCGAGGCCAAGCCAGCCGAGCTACTGATCGCCAATCGCACCGCTGAGAAGGCCGAGGCATTGGCTGCTCAGCTCGCCACTCGCGCGATCGCCAGCCCAGACACCCGCGCCGATGCCGAGCCCCACCAACAAGCAACCGCGGTCAGCGGCTGCGGCCTCGATGCACTCCGCGGTCAGCGCTTTGACTTGATCATCAACGCCACCTCAAGCGGCCTTGACGGTCAGGTTCCAACGCTCCCTGATCACTGCCTGGCCGCCGACGGCTGGGTCTATGACCTGCTCTATGCCAACGAGCCGACCCCGTTTTGCCGTTGGGGCCAGACCCATGGCGCCGCGCGCGCCTTAGACGGACTCGGCATGCTGGTCGAACAGGCAGCGGAATCCTTCTGGCTGTGGCGCGGCGTGCGACCGCAAACGGCGCCGGTGATCGACCTGTTGCGCCGCGGTTGATCCCGCTCGACCTCATGAGGCCAAGCATGCTCAACACCATGGAACTGCCCTTCACCCACAAGCCCGGTCGCCGCGAGCGCCAGCTGCGACGTCGGCATCAGAATCCATTGTTCGCCTGGCCACCGCAAGAGGTGGCGCCTGAAGCGCTACTCGCCGCGCAGCAGGCCGATCATGAGGACATGCTGGCCTTCCGCGAGCACTTCCGAGCACTGATCGAGCGCGCGGTCGACCTGCCCCCGGATGCCGGCAGTGACGTCGTGCTGAGCCTTAAGGAAGCGCTCGAGGCCCATTACGAGCAAAGCTATGCCTTACCCGAGGATCATCGCGAGGAGCGTGCGGCGCTCAAGCGCCTGATCGATCTGGTGATGAAAACGCTGTGGCGACATGCCGGGTCCGACCCGCTCGCGCACCAAGAGCTGAGTGACGAAGAGACCGCACGCGCCATCCATTTTCGCCTACTCGAGCAGCCGCTGGTCGCCGACATCCTGCATCCCAACAGTGGCATCGGCGCCGATGAGCTCGCGGCAACGGTTCTCTCGGCCACGACGGATGAGATTGAGGCCGTCTGTGAGCTGTTTGACGGCAATGAGCTGGCTCAGCTGCTCGCGCACAGCGACGCGCGACTGGCCGAGCTAGACCAGCAAGGCATCGGCATCGACCTCAGTCAAGCGCGAGACCGGCTGGCGCTGATTCGATTGCGCGCAGAGGCCTAGGATGCCGCCCCGCCCCAACACTGAGTCAGTGGCGAACGGCCTGCGCAGCGGCACAACCTGGCAAGAACGGCAACCATGTCTGTCCTGATCTTCCGGCTCAACGGCGTCGAGGAAGACGAAGCGGCCGATGTGCGCCGACTGCTCGACGAGCAGGATTTCGCCTACCACGAGACCAGCGGCGGCTTTCTTGGTCTTGGCGTTGCCGGACTCTGGCTACTGGATAGCAGCCAGAAGGCGGCGGCTCGCGCGCTGATCGACCGCTACCAAGCAGAACGCTCAGCACGCCTCGCGGCCGACTACCAAGCCCTGTGTCGCGCCGGCCAGGCCGAGACCACGCTGCAACGGGCCATCCGCTATCCGCTGCGCACCCTGTTCTACCTTGCCGGCGCTGCCGCCGTGCTCTACCTGATGTTGGTGCCTTTTCTGACACTGGGGCGCTGAGTCACGCAGGTCGCTTTGATCCAACCGAAACCGGTCATGGCCTCTGGCGTCGATCCCGATGAGAGATTAGTGCTCAACGAAGTTGCGCAGCAGGTCATGACCATGCTGAGTCAGGATCGACTCTGGATGGAATTGCACCCCTTCGATGGGCAACTCGCGATGGCGCATGCCCATAATCTCATCGCGTTCGCCAGCGGCCGTTTCGGTCCAGGCCGTGATCTCGAGCTCGGCCGGTAACCAGGCCTCCTCGACCACCAATGAGTGATAGCGCGTGGCCTCGAACGGCTGCGCCAGTCCCTTGAAGACGCCAAGATGCTGATGATGGATTGGCGAGGTCTTGCCATGCATCACCTCACGCGCCTTGACCACCTTGCCGCCGAAGGCCTGACCGATCGACTGATGCCCTAAGCAGACCCCCAGCAGCGGCAGCTTGCCCGCTGCGGCCCGAATCAGCTCCACCGAGATTCCCGCCTCGTTCGGCGTGCAAGGCCCCGGTGAAATGACGATCCGATCCGGCCGCAACGCCAACGCATCGGCGACCGACAGCTCATCATTGCGCACCACCCGCACCTCAACCCCCAGCTCGCCCAGGTATTGCACCAGGTTGTAGGTGAAGGAGTCGTAGTTATCGATCATTAGCAGCATTGGAGCATTCACCTACTTGTGCAATCCCGATCGTGGCTGGTCGCAACGGCGGAGCGATGATAACGCCCTTGGTGATGGCCGCGAAGCCTTGGCTGGCTGAAGGCGCGGTTCTTTTTACTCGATCTGTCTGAGCGTCTACCCACAGTCGTTGTCAAAATCCCAGAACGGCGAATTCGCCGTCAGCCTCCATGCGATCCCAGGCGGCCAATACCAAACGGCGGGTGCGGTATTTGCCGTAGAGGCGGATCTCCTTCTCCTTGAGCACGCGGAAGGTCTCCGAGGGATTTTATAGTGGTAGGTGAACATCCGCTCGGCAAAGACGGTTTCCGGGTCACCTTGCACTTCGACATGGATCAGTACCCAGACCGGCGTGCCGTCGCGGCGGTTGACGCCAACGAGCTTATCGGCAGTGCGCCGGGTGGTCTTGGCCGCGCGCACGATCTGCTGGAATTCCTTATCCAGAAACTGCATGCCCTTTGACCAGTCGGTCTCGGCATGAATGGCCAGGAACAGCAGCGCGAGGAACTCCGGGAAGTACTGCTCCAGGGCATCTTTACAGGGGCTCTGTCGTGGTCGCTCTTGGTGGCGGTGTCTGCGGGTTGGGTGCCGGCGCTCATGCCACGAGTCTAGCCGATCGCGTCTCAGCAGGCACCCGCGCCGGCCAGGCTCCGCCAGACGCAAACAGTCCTGGCGCTAGGGTCTTCGCGCGCCATGAGGTCAACGATTTCGTGACAGCGACCGTTATCGTGGTCCGTCCCTGATATCTCAGTTTCGCGCTCAGCGCGGTGGCGAGAGTGGACTTGCCCGCACCCGATAGGCCGCTGATCCAGATCACCATGAAAATGCTCCTTACCTTCCGCGCTTATGCCGGCTCCGGGACATCCATTTCGACGCGCAACGGACGCACGCCAATGTGCCATAAATCTGCCACAGCGGAATCCAGCGCGGACTCCAGGCAGCCGGCTTCACGGTCGAAGGCCACATACATCTGCCCATCGCTGGAACTGACACTGGCGTCCGGGCAGTGGCCATAAATGGCATCGATGATCGGGTCTTCGATCGCGGGAATCAGGAAAGAAAAGGCAAACAGCTTCATGGCAGCCTCTCACGGACCGTGGTGACAGTGATCGACAGCACGGCGAATCCGCGCTGCATGCGCTTGCGGATGGCTGGGCGTGCTGTGAATATTGAACAGGCAGCCATCGCGCGTGGGCAACGGACAACTGAGTTTGCCCCAGATATGCGCATGGCCACTGGCTTTCGTCAACCGCCAGCCCTGTTCGAGCGCATAGGCAATGGCCGCGCGGATGTGTTTATCAGGATGCCTGGCCGTCATCACCCCACCCCCTCCACCCGCCGACTCCCGCAATCGAACAGCACCCGGGGCGCGGCCGTGACCTGGGCATACAGCGCCTCGCCGCAGCCGATGGCCGCGGGTAGTTGCTGCTCAGCGCAGCGAATGGCTCTGTGCGGCCCGTCCTCGGCCAGCTCCGTCAACAGCTTGATGCGTGTCCCCGCCGCACCCATGCAGCATTCCAGCTCGGCCAGTAGGGCGGCGCGTGTCCCCGCCGCCCCCATGCCTCAGTGGAAAATCGTCTCGGGTGTCTCAGCGCTCAGGATGCGATCGAGCCAGGCTTCCAACCGCTCCAAGTCGGCGGTTTCGATGCGTTTGCGGTGTTCTTGTGCGGCTTCGGGGCCGAATTTCTGATCGAGCAGGCGCAGCAGTGACCTGGCTTCGCCCTGCTGCAAGCCCTTTTGCATCCCCTGCTGCAAGCCCTTCTGAATCCCCGCGCGTTCAACGGTGGTCACATACGGCATACGCTGTTGCTCCTCGTAGGTATAGAGTTGTTGTCGAAAGTCCGCTTCCAGTGCTTCCGGTAGACGGACCATCCAGTCGATCAACCGGAATCACTCGAGAATGACGGCCTGCTCATAGCCGCGCTCGTACATCCGTCTGATCAGGCGGAATTTCCAGCGTTTCAGTGTCTCGGCATCGCCGGTGACCTTGGCGCGGATCTGCGCCATCACGACCAGGGCAAAGAT
>NZ_JAYESN010000042.1:0-40176 GCF_034860625.1 Lamprobacter sp. | reverse complement strand
GGGCGTTGCACCACTCCACAGCCTCAGCTTCGCGCTCCGTATCAGCCGCCATCGCTTGATACCCCTCGTCTAAGCTGGAATCCAGGACATGCGGGCGGACCAAATCTTCGATGAACTGACTGATGCGCCGTTTACCAATGCGCCGATGCAGCCCCTCGTAGACCGGTTCGTCGAGCGTAATGGTCATGCGCTTGTGCATGCTGTCACCCTAATCAACGTTATGCGTATAACGCATGATAGCGCGCGGGCATGATCGACGCCACCGAGCTGCTGTGATCACCGACACGCGTTTCATGAAGTCTTCAATGGGCGCTTCGGCCGCGCGGAGATTCGGTTCCACGGTTTTAGCCGGGGCGTTTCACGTTGTTCTTAATATTCTGTTTATTAGACCCTATTCTGCCCTGTTGCCGCGTTTTAGCGGTCGCTGCCCCGGGGTGTTCCACGGCCCCGTGGGGTCGGCTCACGGCCAAAACGGGCGAAATCCAAAAGATGGCAACAGAGGGGGGCTTCTGTTGCGATCTTTGATTGAGCTGTACCGTTTCAGTACATACTCCGTACTGCTGTACGGTATGATGATGAACCTCAGCCCCGCCAAAACGGGCCATCCGCGTCAGGGCACGGCCATTGATCAGGCATCGGTTCCATGACCCGCCAACCGCCCATCACCCTCGATGACACCCGTCAGGCCATCTATGCCTGCCTCACCGCCTGCGAAGCGCCGAGCGCTGATCGACTGCTGGCCCACTTGGGGCGCGGCTCCAAGACCACGGTGCTCAAATATCGCGATCAGGTGATCGACGAGATCCGCGCCCAGCTCAAAGGTCACACCCTCCCGGCCGGGGTGCCAGAGACCTTGCAGGCACCGATTGCAGCGTTTTGGCAGGCGGCGCAGGAGGGGGCCTTTGCCCGGCTGGCCGATGAGCGCGCGGCGATGCAGCAGCAGGTCGACGCCGCGCATCAGGAACGCGAGGTGGCCGTGGCCCGCACCGCGGCCGCGGATCAAGCACGTGAGCGGACCAACGCGCTGGCCGACGAGCGCCAAGCGCTGATCGAGACCCTGCGCGATGAGCGCGATCAGGCGCGCGAGGAGGGCCGGGCCGCCCAACGCGCGCACGAGCAGGTGCTGCAAACGCTGCAGGCCTCGCATGGCGCTGAACGCGACGGGCTGCGTCAGCAGGTCGAGCAGAGCCGAGTGCTGGTCGAGGAGCTGCGCCTGGAGCAGGTGCGTGAGCGCGAGGTCGCGGTTGGTCAGGAGCAGCATTATGTGCGCGTGATCGAGGAGGTCCGGGTCGAACGCGATGCGCTCAAGCAGCGGCTGGAGGCGCAAGCGTGCGAACATCAGCAGCGGGTGCAGGAACTGAGCCAGGCGTTGGCTTCGCAGCAGCGCCAGACGATGCAGGCCGAGGTCGAGCTCGGTGTGGCGCGTTGGGAGGTGGAGCGCTTGCGTCAAGAGGTTGCCGAGGGTGCGAAGGCGTTGGCGGAGGTGCGGGTTAGGGAACAGGTAGCCGTGGCGCAGCGGGATCAGGCACGGGAAGCCGAGCGGGTGGCTCAGGAGGCAGAGGAGGGGTTGCGGTGCGAGCTTGATGCGCTACGGGTTTAGAACGAGAGGCTGGGGTTGGTCTCTGTGGACGCACAGAACAGAGCGGGTCAGCATTTGGATCAGGAGGCATGACAGGCGCGCCACTGCCGCGAAACCTTCGCCAGCCTGAAGAAGACTTGCCACAAATTAGGCATCTCTTCGTCCGTGAGCGGGCAGCGGCCGAACCATGACTTTTGGGAAGCGACTTCTTTCGCTGCGCGCCATGGAGAGCGAAGCGAAGGCGCGTAGTCCCCGGTAGGCGTGGGCGCGTGCGTGCTGCCGGAGTGGCGAAGGGGCGTAGACCCGAAGCCGCGTAGGCAGTATGCAAAGCGCATCCCACACGCCGTCAAGCCATTCGCCGTAGGGCCGGTGCGCAGCCCGAACGCGCCCAGCGGGCGCTGTTCGTGGCGGAGCGGCGGCCCGGAGCGGGGCGAACCGGGGCACAATGGCTGTCGCCGAGCGCAGTCATTTTGGGGACTTGGAGTCCCAAAATGTATCGCGAGCACGGCGACACTCCTCCGACTCGCAGCCATTATATGATGCGGCACTCTCCTTGCTGGGAACGCTGGGTTACCACAGCGACAAGACCATTGAGATAGCTGACTCCAAACCACAGGCATTTTTGGAGCTGCTGACCGAGCACAACCCGGATATTCAAATCAACAAGGACAAGGTCCTGTTCGCCGACTGGTTCAAGGCTGATATCCTATTCCAGCTTACCGACGAAGAGCTTTCAGACCAGAACATCCTGTTCAAGAACGATGCCGTCAACGCCGGTCTGTTGCAGTCCTACCTGTTCTTCGCCATCGAGCTGAAGCAGCGGGACTATGCCCGGGGAAAGCTCACCGCCATCGCTCGCCAGTTGAACCGCGTTTTCCCAATGCCCGTTATGGTGTGCATCAAGCACCAGGACTTGCTCTCCATCGCCGTCATCAACCGCCGCATGAACAAACGGGATGCCGAGAAGGACGTGCTTGGCAAGGTCACTATCATCAGGGACATCTCCCTAGCCAATCCTCACCGGGGCCATCTGGATATTCTCCAATCCTTTGCGCTGCCCACGTTGCTGGCTAGAACTGCCATCTCCAATTTTGATACCCTGCATGCCGTCTGGGAAGAGATCTTTAACGTCGAATTGCTCAATGAGCGCTTCTACAAGGATTTGTTCAACTGGTATTTCTGGGCGCTGCCGGAGGTTCGGTTCCCAGACGCAGCCCTTTTAAGGTGCCCCTAACGCGTTGTAATCTATAGGCATCTTCTGGCAACCCTGGAGCTGATACCCTAATGTTTGACGGTATCCTGCAACGCTTTGCCGAGCGCACCCCTGCCAGCGTGATGGTGCGCGGACTGCTTGAGCGCCTGCTCAACGCCGAACGGCTCGACCGCTGGTTCGAGGCGACCCGCGATGAGCAGTATACGCGCCAGATCCTGTTCTCCTCGCTGGTTGGACTGATGCTGCAGATCGTCTGTCGGGTGCAGGCCAACGTGCATGCGGCCTATCGCGAGTCGAACATCGCCGCCACGGTCGTGGCGGTCTATGGCAAGCTCCAGGGCGTCGAGCTGTCGACCTCGCAAGGGCTGGTGCGCCTGATCGCCGGTGATGCCGCGGAGATCATCGATGAACTCGGTGGCACCCGCCCCGAGCGCCTGCCCGGGTATCGCATCCTGTACCTTGATGGCAACTGCATCGCCGCCAGCGAACGCCGACTCAAGCCCTTGCGCGACAGTGCCGCGGCGCCCCTGCCAGGCAAGGCGCTGGTGGTCTTCGATGACGCGCGGGGGCTGCTCAGTGACGTGTTCCCCTGCGCCGATGGTCATGCCCAGGAGCGCAGCTTACTCGGCGAGGTCGCCGAGACGGTGCAGGCGAACGACCTGTGGATCGCTGATCGCAACTTCTGTGTCACCGCCTTCATGGCCGCCATCGCCCGACGTCAGGCCGCCTTCGTCATCCGTCATCACACGGGCCTGAGCGTCAAACCGCTCAGTGCCCTGCAACCGCTCGGGCGCAGTGCCGATGGCGAACTGTTTGAGCAGGCGGTGCAGGTCACCGATGCCGAGGGGCACACCTGGACCTGGCGGCGCGTCGTGCTCAGGCTCAAGCAGCCGACCCGTGATGGGCATCGGGATCTCATCCTCTTGACCAACCTGCCTGCCGAGCAGGCCGATGCCGCCACCGTGGCGGAACGCTATCGCGGCCGGTGGACGATTGAGACCGCGTTTCAAAAGCTCGAGGGGCATCTCAACTCCGAACTCAACACCCTGGGCTATCCGCAGGCCGCGCTGTTCGGCTTCTGCCTGGCGCTGGTCGCGTTCAATCTCTATGCCGTGGTGATGGCCGCGCTGCGCGCCGCGCACCCCGAGGCCAAGATCGATGAGACGGTGTCTGAGTACTACTTGGCCGCTGAGATCGCCCGCACCAGCGAGGGGCTCAACATCGCCGTCGAGGAGCAACATTGGAGCGTCTTCTCACAGGTCGACCAGGTGCGCTTCTGTGCCATGCTGCTGGTGTTGGCGCAGAACGTCGACCTGAAGAAGCTGCGCAAGACTACCCGGGGACCGAAGAAGCCCCGCACACCGCGCACGAAGCACACCGGCAAGCCGCATGTCTCGACGGCTAAACTCTTGGCGCAAGCGGCAGCCAGCTCTGGGGGCTCACCTTAAAAGGGCTGGTGCCTCGGATGCAGATCTGGATACCGATGTCTCGCTTGACGCTGCCACGAAGGGAAAGTTGAAGGCACAAAGACGCCACTTGCGCCAGTTTCTATCCGATACCGCATGGCAGCAGGCCAAATCCATGGAGGCCATTGATGCCGTTATCCGTATGAAAGACCGGGTTTTGAATCCCGCCGCGCACTGGGGAGAGGTCCCTTTGTATCAAGCGGAGCTGGACAAGGCGCTGAAACTCGTCGCCCGGTTAGAGCAGGCTTTGAAATGAAGAGGACAGGGGACGTTACGCCATGAGTGACATCTTCAATGTCTATTGCGATGAGTCATGTCATCTGGAGCATGACCATCAGACGGCTATGGTACTGGGTGCCATCTGGTGCCCCCTGGACAAGAGCCGGGAGATCGCGGTACGCCTGCGGGAGATCAAGCAAAAACACGGTCTTACGCCGCAGTTTGAGGTGAAGTGGACCAAGGTGTCTCCGGCGAAAACCGGGCTATACCTTGATCTTGTCGATTACTTTTTCGACGACAATGATCTACATTTTCGCGCCTTGATCGTGCCGGACAAGTCAAAGCTGCGGCATGACGCCATTCCTGGGCAGGATCACGACATCTGGTATTACAAGATGTACTTCGACATGCTGAAGGTGATCTTCCGCCCCGATGCCCGCTACCGGGTGTATCTGGACATCAAGGACACCCAGGGTGCGGAGAAAGTGGTCAAGCTGCACGACGTGCTTTGCAATAATATGTACGATTTCTCGCGCAACGTCATCGAACGCGTGCAGCTCGTCCACTCCCACGAAATCGAACAGTTGCAACTGGCGGATCTATTGATCGGCGCGATTTCTTACCTCAATCGCGGTTTACAGGGGAGTCAGGCCAAGGAGGCGCTAGTCGCGAGAATCCAGGAACGCTCCGGCTACAATCTGACCAAGACGACCCTCTATCGGGAGGACAAGGTCAATCTGTTCCGTTGGCGGGCGAGTGAGGTGTAGGGATGACGGATAAACCGGACTGGCTGCCACCGTTGGAGCGGTTGTCTGACTATAATGGCGATTGGGAGTCGTATCTGGAGGCCATCTATAGCTACTTTAAACAGGATTTCGTTGATAGTAACCCTGTGTTCCGGGGGCGCCGCCTGGGATTGAAGCGCCATCCATTGAACCACGGAAAAGAGGCCACCTTCTGGCACATGATTCAGGAAGGCGCTGTTGAAGAGGACAGAACGCCGGATCTTCGCCGTTGCGAACGGATTCGCTGGCCAAGACCGATCATCGAGCACGATGCTGACAGCAGGTTAAAAGTCTGGGCCAACCAGCGCAGGGGAGAGCGGCGCATCTGTTTGTGGCTCGAGCAGGAGAGCTTCCTGGTGATTCTGGCGGACCGGGGAAAGTATCTCCTGCCCTGGACGGCCTACCTGGTCGAGCAACCCCACAGGCAGCGCAAGTTGCAAAGGGAATACGAGGTATATTGGCAGAACCAGGCTTAGAAAGCTGAAGCCGCCCCAAAGGACGGCCTCGTTACTCCTTCTACACATGGCAGATGAGCTTCTTCGATTATCGGCACTAGACCGGGAAAACTCAAGGAGCATTTGAGTCTTGAGCCATCTGACCGCCCGACATGCCGCTTGCGAGCTATGCGGTAAGCCTCGCGCCGGGCTCCACCTTACGGCTCGGTGACGGGGTCATCACCTCTGCAGTCAACCAGATCCTCGCGCTAGCAGCGGCTTCAGGAACTGCCCGGTATAGGACGCCTCGCAAGCAGCGATCTGCTCCGGGGGACCGCTGGCGATGACCTGCCCACCCTTGTCGCCGCCCTCGGGTCCGAGATCGATGATCCAGTCCGCGGTTTTGATCACATCCAGGTTGTGCTCGATCACCACCACCGTATTGCCGGCATCGCGCAGCCAGTGCAGCACCTGGAGTAGATGCTTGACATCCTCGAAGTGCAGGCCGGTGGTGGGCTCGTCGAGGATGTAGAGGGTGCGCCCGGTACCGCGTTTGGACAGCTCGCGGCTGAGCTTGACGCGCTGCGCCTCGCCGCCGGAGAGGGTGGTCGCGGCCTGACCCAGGCGCAGGTAGCCGAGGCCGACGTCTTCCAAGGTCTTCAGCTTGCGCCGGAGCGCCTGCACCGGGCCGAAGAAGGCCAGCGCGTCCTCGACCGTCAGGCTCAGCACTTCATCGATGGTCTTACCCTTGTAGCGGATCTCCAGCGTCTCGCGGTTGTAGCGCCGGCCCTGGCAGACATCGCATTGCACATAGACATCGGGCAGGAAGTGCATCTCGACCCGGATCAGCCCATCGCCCTTGCAGGCCTCGCAGCGCCCGCCCTTGACGTTGAAGCTGAACCGGCCGGGGCCGTAGCCGCGCGCGCGCGCCTCGGGCACGGCGGCGAACAGGTCGCGGATCAGGTTGAACAGCCCGGTGTAGGTGGCCGGGTTCGAGCGCGGGGTGCGGCCGATCGCGGATTGGTCGATATCGACCACCTTGTCGAATTGCTCCAGGCCCTCGATGCCAGCATGCGGCGCGGGCTGTAACGAGGCATTGTTGAGCAGGCGCGCGGCGAGCGGATAGAGGGTGTCGTTGATCAGCGTCGACTTGCCGGAGCCGGAGACGCCGGTGACCACGCAGAAGGTGCCGATCGGGATCTCGGCATCGATGCCGCGCAGGTTATTGCCGCTGGCACCACGGATGATCAGTGGCTGATCGCTGCGCCCCGGTCGGCGCTCGCTGGGGATCTCGATGCGCCGCACACCGCTGAGATACTGACCGGTCAATGAGGCTGGCTCGGCGGCGATCGCCTCGGCCGTGCCTTGGGCGACGATCTCGCCGCCATGGGCACCGGCGCCGGGGCCGAGATCCAGCACATGATCGGCGCTGCGGATAGCGTCTTCATCATGCTCGACCACGATGACGGTGTTGCCGAGATCGCGTAGCCGGGTCAGGGTGCCGAGCAGGCGGGCGTTATCGCGCTGATGCAGGCCGATCGAGGGCTCGTCGAGGATGTACATGACGCCGACCAGCCCGGCGCCGATTTGACTGGCGAGCCGGATGCGCTGGGCCTCGCCGCCGGAGAGGGTCTCGGCGCTGCGGGAGAGGGTCAGATAGTCGAGCCCGACATCGACCAGAAAGCGCAGGCGCTGGGCGATCTCCTTGGTGATCTTGGCGCCGATCTCGCCGCGCGCGCCGGGCAGTTCGAGTGCATCGAACCAGCGCAGCGATTCGCCGACCGGTAGGCTGGAAAGGGCCGGTAGGTTGCGGCCATCGATCAGCACCTGCCTGGCCGCCTCATTGAGCCGGTCACCGGAGCAGCTCGGGCAAGGGCGTGCCGAGATGACCTTGGCCAGCTCCTCGCGCACGGTGACCGAATCGGTCTCGCGGTAACGGCGCTCCATGTTCGGGATGATGCCTTCAAAGACCCGCAGCTTGCCGCTGCCGCGCTCATGCGGCAGTTTCAGCTTGAGCTTCTCCTTGCCGCTGCCAAAGAGGACGACCTGCTGTGCCTGTTCGGAGAGGTCACACCAGGCCGTTTCAATGTCAAAGCTAAGATGCTCAGCGACGCTGGCGAGCATCTGGAAATAATAGCCATTGCGCCGATCCCAGCCACGAATGGCGCCGCCGGCGAGACTCAGCTCCGGGTGCAACACGACCTTGGCCGAATCGAAGAACTGCTCGACGCCAAGACCATCGCAGGTTGGGCAGGCGCCGGCGGGGTTGTTGAACGAGAACAGTCGCGGCTCGAGTTCGGTGATGCTCCAGCCGCAGAGCGGGCAAGCATAGTTGGCCGAAAAGGTGAGCGCTGGGCGTTCGTTGCCCTCGGCGTCCGGGTCCATCCAAGCCACTTGCAACAGACCTTTGGAGAGGGCGAGCGCGGTCTCGATCGACTCGGCCAGTCGCAGTTGCAGATCCGGCCGCACCCGGAAGCGATCGACCACCACCTCGACGCTGTGCTTGCGTTTGGCATCCAGCGCCGGCGGGCTGTCCAACTCGCAGAGTTCACCATCGATGCGGGCACGCACGAAGCCTTGGGCATTCAGCTCAGCGAACAGCGACTGTTGATCGCCCTTGCGCTCGACCACCACCGGCGCCAGCAGCATCAGCCGCTCGCCCTCAGGCAGCGCCAGAATCTGATCGACCATCTGGCTGACGGTCTGCGCTGCCAGCGGCTCGGCGTGGGTTGGGCAGTGTGGGATACCCACGCGTGCGAACAGCAGACGCAGATAATCGTGGATCTCGGTGATGGTGCCGACGGTCGAGCGCGGATTGTGCGAGGTGGTCTTCTGCTCGATCGAGATCGCCGGTGACAGACCCTCGATGTGATCCACATCCGGCTTGTCCATCATCGACAGGAACTGCCGCGCGTAGGCCGACAGCGACTCGACATAGCGGCGCTGGCCTTCAGCGTAGATGGTGTCGAAGGCGAGCGACGACTTGCCGGAGCCAGACAGCCCGGTGATCACCACTAGCCGATTGCGTGGCAGGTCGACATCGATGTTCTTGAGATTGTGGGTGCGCGCGCCGCGGATGCGGATCTGCTCAACCGATGATGGATCGCCCGACATCAAAGCGTCCGTCCTGAGTGTTTACCAATCTCATTCATGCTTTGAAAGGATCGATGATCTCAAGGGTCTCGATGACCTGGCCATGCTGCAAGTCCTCGGTGTAGAGCCGGCGGCAATCTGCCTCCAAGGCGGCGGCAACGATTTGACTGTCCCAGATCGAAAACCCGTAGCGCTTGCGGATGGCGAGTGTGCGTTGGATGACCGCGCTATCGAGCGGTTGTACGCGGCAACGTCTCAGCATGCGCGCGATATTGCGTAGAATTCGCTCCTCCTCGTCCTTGCGTCGCACGATGTTGAAATACTCGGCGACGACTTGGGCGCTGATGACGATATGCGTTTCGCGACGAACAAATGCCCAGGCCAACGCCGAACGCGGATCATCAGGGGCGTCCTGATGGTCATAGATCCAGATATTGCTGTCGATCAACTCAGCGCCGGACATGGCGCTCATCCCTTGGGGGGATGTCGATCTTGTCCACCTTGACGCGTTCGTACTCAGTCAAGGTCTCATCAGTTGCGGCCGCAGGAGGATCGAGAGCAGGATCAACAGGAGGCTCAAGTGGCCATAGGATGATCTCGACGCGACGATGCCGCAGCGTTTCGGGCACCGGGATAAAGTCAGGCGCGTCTTCGATAATCTGGCGGATGGGCTGCATGTCGAGCTCCGGTTCTGTTGTTCGGGATAGGCGTCACTTATGTATGGACGGGCTCAGCGATGGGCCGATGGGCTTTAGTTTTCCCGGGAGGGGTGAGTCTGGCGAGCCTTGTCGAGCTAGCTCAGCTCTGCCTTGAGCGCATCCAGCTCGGCGCGTAAGGCGGCGACCTCGGTCTCGAGCTGCTCGACGCGATGGGCAAGTGCTTCCTGCTCTGCGTTGGCGGCTGGTGGTGCAGGGCGGCGGGCGCTGGCTACCATCGCGATCGACTCGGCTGAGGGTTCGCCGCAGAGCAGATGGACGAAGCGCTGCTCGCGCATGCCGGGCTGGCGGGGTAGCTCGCGCACCAGGGGTGGGTTGTGATGCGCGAGCTGATCCAGCGAGGACTGCACCGCGGCCAGGCTGTCGAACTCGGCCAATCGCGCGCTGTTGGTCCGTAATTCGCCAGTGGTCTGCGGACCCCGCAGCATCAGCACAGAGAGCAGCGCCTGCTGTTGGCGGTCGAGCATGAAATGCCCAGTCAGCTTGTGGTCGAAGCGCTCGCTGCGGCCGGTGAAGCTGGCATGCAGGAGGCCGCGATCGCGGAGCTGGCCGACGCAGTGGCCAACCTCGCCGGGGGTGAGCTTCATCACCGGCTCGCGGGCGCTCTTTTGATTACAGGCGGTGACCAGTGCGTTCAGTGTTAGCGGATATTGATCCGGCGTGGTGCGTTGTTTCTCCATCAAGCAGCCGAGCACGCGTGCCTCGATCGGCGTGAGCATCGCTTCGCGGGATTCGGCCTCATCGGGCGTCAGCTCGGTTGACGCTGCTGAGTCTGGCCGAGATTGGTCGTTTTCGATGTCGAAACCTGGCTTGAGTCTAGGATCGCGCTCGCTCTCCGAGTCGGGGTCGAGGCTCCCGGCAACATGGCTATTGGGCGCGTCTCGCTCGCTAGTCACTCAGAATCCCTCGGTGGAGGTGAACAGGCCCACGCGCAGATCCTTGGCGGTGTAGATGATGCGGCCGTCGACATCCATGGTGCCGTCGCCGATGCCGAGCACCAGCTTGCGTGAGATCACGCGCTTCATGCAGACGCGGTAGGTGACCTTCTCGGCGCTGGGCAGGACCTGGCCGGTGAACTTGACCTCGCCGACACCGAGCGCACGGCCGTGGCCGGGGTTACCGATCCAGGCCAGATAGAAGCCGACGATCTGCCACATGGCGTCGAGGCCGAGACAGCCTGGCATCACCGGGTCGCCAGGGAAATGGCAGCCGAAGAACCAAAGCTCGGGCTTGATGTCGAGCTCGGCGATGATCTCGCCCTTGCCGTATTCGCCGCCGTAGTCGGCGATGCGGGTCACGCGATCCATCATCAGCATGTTCGGCACGGGCAATTGGGCGTTGCCGGGGCCGAACATCTCGCCGTGACCACAGGCGAGCAGTTGCTCGCGATCAAAGGATTCGATTCTGCTCATTCGCTGTTTTGATTCCGTCTCGGTGGGCGCGGTCGCCTTGAAATAAAAGCTTAGTGGTTAGTGATTAGCGGGGCATGGCGTTACGGATAGCGCGGCGTTGATGATCTTGGATGGCCCTGATTCGTTGATCTGCGGCTCAATGTTGAATCGTTCTTCTCTTGCCCTTTAGGTCCGGTGATCATTAGAGGGCCAGATCAGCGGGCCAGCGTGCGCTCGAGGAAGGGGACGATCTCGTCGAGCGCGATCAGCTGCATCTCGGCGTCGCGTCGGCCCTTGTATTCGACCTTGCCGTCATCGAGATGTTTGTCGCCGATGACGACGCGATGAGGGATGCCGATCAGCTCCATGTCGGCGAACATGAAGCCGGGGCGGGCATCGCGATCGTCGAGCAGGACCTCGATGCCGACGGCCTTGAGGCGCTCGTAGAGGTCGTCGATGGCCTCGCGCACGCGGAATGACTTGCCGAGCTTCATCGGCAGCAGGGCGACCTCGAAGGGCGCGATGTTGGTCGGCCAGCAGATGCCGCGCTCGTCGTGATGCTGCTCGATCGCGGCGGCGACCACGCGCGAGACGCCGATGCCGTAGCAGCCCATGGTCATGATCACGGCCTTTCCGGACTCATCCAGCACCACGGCCTTCATCGCCTCGCTGTACTTGCGCCCGAGCTGGAAGATATGGCCGACCTCGATGCCACGGGCGATGGTCAGTTGGCCTTGACCGTCTGGGCTGGGGTCGCCCTCGACCACGCTGCGCAGATCGGCGACCTCGGGCAGCGGCAGATCGCGGCCCCAGTTGAGCCCGAACCAGTGCTTGCCGTCTTGATTGGCGCCGGCGCTGAAGTCGGCGCTGACGGCAACGCTGCGATCGACGACGCAGGGGATCGGTAGATCCTTTGGCCCTAGCGAGCCGGGGCCGGCGCCAATCGCGGCGCGGATCTCCTCTTCAGTCGCCATGCGCAGCGGGGTGGCGACTTGCGCCAGCTTTTCCGCCTTGACCGGATTCAGCTCATGATCGCCGCGCACCAGCAGGGCAATGAGGCCTTGCTCCTCACCGGTCTCGGGATTGGCGCCGGCGACGATCAGGGTTTTGACCGTGCGCTCGATCGGCTGGCCAAAGCCCGTGACCAAGTCGGCGATAGTCTTGGCATCGGGGGTGTCGACCAGGCGCAGCTCCTCGCTCGGCGCAGTTGCGGCCTCGGCAGGCGCTAGGGCCTCGGCCAGCTCGACGTTGGCGGCATAGTCGCTGGCGGTGGAGAAGGCGATGGCGTCCTCGCCGGAGTCGGCCAGGACATGGAACTCATGCGAGGCGTTGCCGCCGATCGAGCCGGTATCGGCCTGCACGGCACGGAAGTCGAGCCCGCAGCGCTTGAAGATGCGGCTGTAGGTCTCGTACATCCGCGCATAGGTCTCGGCCAGCGAGTCTTGATGGGTGTGGAAGGAGTAGGCGTCCTTCATCAAGAATTCACGCGCGCGCATTACGCCAAAACGGGGGCGGATCTCGTCGCGGAACTTGGTCTGGATCTGGTAGTAGTTGATCGGCAGTTGCTTGTAGCTGCGCAGCTCATTGCGCGCCAGCTCGGTGATGATCTCCTCATGCGTCGGGCCGAAGCAGAACTCCCGCTGATGCCGGTCTTTCAGCCGCAGCAACTCGGGGCCGTAGTGCGCCCAGCGGCCGGATTCCTGCCACAGCTCGGCCGGCTGCACCGCTGGCATCGCGACCTCGAGCGCGCCGGCGCGGTCCATCTCCTCGCGGACGATGCGCTCGACCTTGCGCAGCACCCGCAGGCCCAGCGGTAGCCAGGTATAGAGGCCAGCCGCGAGCTTGCGGATCATACCGGCGCGCAGCATCAACTGGTGGCTGGCGATCTCGGCGTCGGCCGGCGTCTCCTTGACGGTGTTCAGCGGAAATTCTGAGGTACGCATGGGCGGCGGGACTCTGGGGGCAAAGCGCCGAAGTCTATCGGTGCAGCGGGGGTTGGACAACCGTTGCGGTCAATCGCTCTGACGCGCGGCCTGGATCGGCGCTCTGGGATCAACTGCCTAAAACCAGCCCTTTTAAGGTGACGAAATTCACCTGACTGCAAGCCCCTGATTCTTCGTCAAGGTGCTTGCGACGGATCGCGTGGTTCGGTGACCGGCAGATTCACATGGAATCGTAAGTCGCTGATTTTAAATGTTGCTTTTATGCACCTTAAAAGGGCTGCTGCCTAAAACCTAACTCTAAGAGCTTAGAAGTCCGTGCGCTTGTCTGAGCGATTGTCCGCGCGATTTCCTGTTCGAGCAATTGCCTGCTCGAGCAATTGCCTGCTCGAGCAATTGCCTGTTCGAGCAATTGCCTGCTCGAGCAATTGCCTGCTCGAGCAATTGCCTGTTCGAGCAATTGCCTGCTCGAGCAATTGCCTGTTCGAGCAATTGCCTGCTCGAGCAATTGCCTGCTCGAGCAATTGCCTGTTCGATCAATACATGTGTTGCCCGCCATTGACGGAGACTGTCGTTCCAGTGACGAAGCCGGCCTCGTCGGCGACCAAGAACAGCACCGCACGAGCGATATCCTCGGGCTTGCCGAGGCGACCGACCGGAATGCGGGCGATGATCTTCTCGAGCACGTTGGGCGGCACCGCGCGCACCATGTCGGTATCTACATAGCCAGGGGCGACGGCGTTGACAGTGATGCCCTTGGCTGCTCCCTCCTGGGCTAAGGCCTTGGTAAAGCCATGAATGCCAGACTTGGCCGCGGCATAGTTGACCTGGCCATATTGGCCCGACTGGCCGTTGATCGAGCCGATGTTGACGATACGACCGAAGGCGCGCTCGCGCATGCCGTTGATGACCGCATGCGCGCAATTGAAGCAAGAGCCCAAGTTGGTCTCAATGACTTGATGCCACTGATCAGGGCGCATCTTGTGGAGGGTGCCGTCGCGGGTGATGCCGGCATTGTTCACCAGCACATCGATCGGGCCAAGGTCCTGTTCGATGCGTTTGACCCCATCGGCGACGGCGTCGAAATCGGCGACGTCGAATTTGTATGCCGGGATACCGGTGCGCTCGGTAAAGAGCCGGGCGGCCTGATCATTGCCGCCGTAGTTGGCTGCGACCTGGTAGCCAGCCTCTTTGAGGGCGATGCTGATCGCCTCGCCGATGCCGCGTGTGCCGCCGGTGACCAATGCTGTTCTTGCCATCGTTGTGTCCCCTCTAGTTCGGTGTTTTGTTGTTCAGGCGATGCGCATCGATAGCCCCTTCTGGGCGAAGGGTTTGGCTATAGGCTATAAGCCGGCCCGGTACCGATGAGATCGCCTAGCACGCATGGTACCTCAGACACCGGACGGGTTTCGCGGCGACGCGAGGGTCGCGGCGGGCTAGAATGGGGGCAAGAATAATGAGACAAGCTTGGAGGAGTCGCTGCCTTGAGAAACCGCTTTTTTGCAATCGCCGTGTCGCTGTTGGTGTGGAGCCTAGCCGGGGCGATCTTCGGGGGCTTATTTATTGGCCTATATGAGGTGCTGGCCTTGCTCGGGCTCAGTGGTTGGCAGCCGCTGGTGTTCGGTGCCGTGACGGCCGCGATGACGACTGCCGCTTTCTACAGCGCGATGCCGCTGGCCTTGGTTGGCGCTACAGCCGGCGTTTTGGCCTCGATCGGCTACTTGGTGATCTCTGGACAGACCATCAGTTTGGCGATGATCACGCTTGTCGCAGCTGCGAGTGGCCTTGCTGCTGGTGCCTTTTTTGCCTGGACTGGACGGCAAAATGCGCGCCCATTGGCGGAAACGCTGACCGGGATGCTGGCGGGTTTTGGAGCGGGTTTGGCACTGGTGTTGGTCCTGACCACTATGGACCTTGCTGTTGGCCCCTTCGTGATGGCGGCTGGCGTGGTCGCAATCGTTGGTGCGCTCTTTCAGCTCAATGAATATTGGATCGTGCAAGCCTGTCACGGTTGGCTACCCGATCGGTTGGCGGCGCCCTTGGTGGCGGGGTTGATCGCCTCGGTGGTTGGCGCTGCGGTTTGGCTGATGGCCGGCATGACGACGCCGTTGCTGTTAGGCAGCGAGCGCTCGGTGATCGATCAGGTCTTGAGTGAGGTGCCCACGGGTGCGCTTGGAGGCATGCTCGGCGGCGCCTCCACTGGCCTCATCCTCGAGCTGATGGGCTTCCGGCTCGAAGATCATGAAGTGGTCTAGCCTTCCTGTGGTCGAGCCGGTGATTTGGAATGTCTCGCGTGACGAACTTTCGAATCGCGGAATCGCGCTGATTCTGGCCCTCTTGAAGGGGCACAGGAAAGGGCGCTAGGAGGGACGCTGTAGGAAGGGCGCTGGAAGTCCAGCGCCCTGCGATCGTCAGCCTTTGACTCCCAGCGCGGCTATTCGCCTATCGCCTTAGACCAGCACGCCGGGCGAGAAGCTATAGCTGTCGATGATGTTGACGTAGTTGGCACGCTCGAAATCGGCCGGATTTGGCACCGCGAGGGCGCTGACACGGCCGCGAATGTCGGCGATCGACTCGAAGCTCTGCTCCTCCATCCAGTGCGTGATGCCGTCGAGGATGCGCGCAACCTGAGGTGCGCCGTTCTTCAGCAGGGTGCTGCAGAGATGGACCGCATCGGTGCCGGCGAGCAGCAGCTTGATGGCATCCTCGGCGGTATGGATGCCGCCAGTGGCACCGAGCGAGAGGCCATCGATGCGCCCGTAGAGGATCGCGATCCAGCGCATCGCCAGCAGCGCCTCGGCCGAAGTCGAGGGGTGCAGGCTCGGCTGCAGCCGCAGGCTGTCGATATTGATGTCGGGCTGATAGAAACGGTTGAACAGTGACACGCCATCGGCGCCGGCCTCGGCGAGGCGCCGCACCATGCTGCCGACCGAGCTGAAGCTCGACGAGAGCTTCATGTTGATCGGAATGTTGATCTGGTTCTTGAGCAGCCGCAGGATCTCGAGATAGCGCTCTTCGACCTGGCGGCCATCGAGGTTGATATCAGCGGCGACATAGTAGACGTTGAGCTCAAGCGCATCGGCACCGGCCTGCTCGAGTTCCTTGGCATGCTCGATCCAGCCGCCCGGGGTCACGCCATTGAGGCTGGCGATGATCGGGATATCGAGCGCCTCTTTGAGCTTGCGCAGGTTCTCGAGGTAGTTATCGAGGCCGGTGCTGAAGTCGTTCCAGTCCGGGATGAAGCCCTCGCCGATCTCGGCGAAGCCGGTGTCCTGCTGGTGCAGGAACCGGTTCATGGTCTCGGTCTCGGTGGTCACGGCCTCCTCGAACAGCGAGTACATGATCAGCGCCGAGGCGCCCTGATCCTCGAGTTCCTTCGCTTGCGCGATGCTCTTGGACAGGGGCGAGGAAGAAGGGACGATCGGGTTCTTGAGCTCGAAGCCAAGGTAGTTGGTGGTCAGGTCCATGGGGATCTCCGGGGCGAAGGTCTGAGTCGGGCGAGTGCGCCGCGAAGGGCTTGGCCCCTCGCGCGCTGACGGCTGTTAAGGTCTCACTCGGCGCTTGCGGGCTTCTCCGCCTTCTGCCAGGCCAGATGCGCCAGTTGCTCATAGAGCGAGTACTTGCTCTCGACGTGCTTCTGCGCCAGCTTCAGGAAGCGCTCGGCGTCATCCGGATGGGTGCGGTTGAGCACGCTGAAGCGGGTCTCGCTGGCCAGGTAGTCCCGATAGGGGATGCTCGGCGCCTTGCTGTCCATGTGCAAGGGGTTCTCGCCCTGGTCGATCTTGCGCGGATCATAGCGGAACAGCGGCCAGTGGCCGGAGTTGACCGCCATGTCCTGCTGGCGCAGGTTGTTCGACATGTCAACGCCATGGGCGATGCAGGGCGAGTAGCAGATCAACACCGAGGGGCCGGGGTAGGACTCGGCCTCCATGAAGGCGCGGATGGTCTGCACGTCCTTGGCGCCGAAGGCGATCTGCGCGACATAGACGTTCTCGTAGGCCATCGCCATCATCGCCAGATCCTTCTTGAAGGTCGGCTTGCCAGCGGCTGCGAACTTGGCCACCGCGCCCATCGGTGTGGCTTTTGACTTCTGTCCGCCCGTGTTGGAGTAGACCTCGGTGTCGAGCACCAACAGATTCACATCGCGACCGGTCGAGAGGACATGGTCGACACCGCCATAGCCGATGTCATAGGCCCAGCCGTCGCCGCCGACGATCCAGACGCTGCGCTTGACCAGGTTCTCGCAGACGCTGAGCAGGACCTTGGCCTCGCGGCTGTCCATCCCGGCGAGCTTGTCTTTGAGCGCGGCGACGCGTTGGCGTTGCTCGAAGATGCCGGTCTCGGTGCTCTGATCGGCCTTGAGCAGCCCGTCCGCCAGGTCGGTGCCGATCTTGTCGGCGAGCAGGGCGACATATTCGCGCGCCTGATCGGTCTGCTTGTCGACGGCCAGACGCAGGCCCAGCCCGAACTCGGCGGTGTCCTCGAACAACGAGTTGTTCCAGGTCGGGCCGCGGCCGTCGGGGTTGGTGGTGTAGGGCGTGGTCGGCAGGTTGCCGCCGTAGATCGACGAACAGCCAGTGGCGTTGCCCATCAGCATGCGGTCGCCGAACAACTGGGTGGCGAGCTTGATGTAGGGCGTCTCGCCGCAGCCGACGCAGGCACCGGAGAACTCGAACAGTGGCTGCAGCATCATCGCGTGCTTGATCTTGCTGGCGTCGAGCTTGGTGCGGTCGTACTCGGGTAGCGACAGGAAGAAGTCCCAGCGCGGCACCTCGAGGTCGTGGCGCTCCTCGGCCGGGCGCATGTTCAGTGCCTTGCGCTTGGGGTCCTTGCGGTCGCGAATCGGGCAGACCTCGACACAGAGTCCGCAGCCGGTGCAATCGTCGGGCGCGATCTGGTAGCTGATCCGATAGCCCTCGGGGAAATCCTTGCCCTTGAGCTTGGCGCTCTGGAAACCTTCAGGAGCCTGCGCGATCGCATCCTCCGAGAAGATCTTGGAGCGGATCGCCGCGTGCGGGCAGACCAGCGGACACTTGCCGCACTGGGTGCAGAGGTCCTCTTCCCACTCCGGCAGTTCGAGGGCGATGTTGCGCTTCTCGAACCGGGTGGTGCCGGTCGGCCAGGTGCCATCGGCCGGCATCAGGCTCACCGGCAGGCTGTTGCCGCGGTTCGCGATCAGGGTGGCGGTGACGCGCTGGACGAAATCCGGTGCATTGGCGGGGACCACCGGCGGACGCTCGAAGCGGCTGCTGGCGCTGCCAGGGACATCCACCTGGTGCAGGCCTTCAAGCGTGGCATCGATCGCAGCATAGTTGCGATCGAGCAGGCGCTGGCCTTTCTTGCCATAGGTCTTCTTCACCGCGTCCTTGATCCTGGCGATCGCCTCGTCCTTCGGCAGGATGCCGGAGATGGCGAAGAAGCAGGTCTGCATGATGGTGTTGATGCGCCGCCCCATGCCGGTCTTTTCGGCGATGTCGTAGGCGTCGACGACATAGAACTTCAGCCCCTTGTCGATGATCTGCTGCTGCATCGACTTCGGCAGATCATCCCAGACCCGATCCGCCGGGCTCGGCGAGTTGAGCAGGAAGGTCGCGCCGTCCTTGGCCTTGGCGAGCATGTCGTAGCGGGTCAGGAAGGTCGGCTGATGGCAGGCGACGAAGCTGGCTTCATCGTCACCGATCAGGTAGGTGCTGTTGATCGGATTGGGACCGAAACGCAGGTGCGAGATGGTGACCGCGCCGGCCTTCTTGGAGTCGTACTCGAAGTAGCCCTGACCAAAGTTCGGCGTCTCCTCGGCGATGATCTTGATCGAGTTCTTGTTCGCCGAGACGGTGCCGTCGGAGCCCAAGCCATAGAACACGCATTCAGTGACCCCTTTGGTCACGTCCGGTTTGAAACCCGGCTCCCAATCGAGACTGCTGTGGCTGACGTCGTCGATGATGCCGAGGGTGAACTTGTTCTTCGGCTTGTCCTTGGCCAGCTCGTCGAAGACCGACTTGACCATAGCCGGCGTGAACTCCTTCGACGAGAGCCCATAGCGGCCGCCGATCACGCGCGGCATGGTTGCCATATCGCCCTCGGCGACGGCCTCGGCCAGTGCCGTGACCACATCCAGATAGAGCGGCTCGCCATTGGAGCCCGGCTCCTTGCAGCGATCCAGCACGCCGAGGGTCTTGACCGTGACCGGTAGGGCTTCGAGCAGATGCGCCTTGCTGAACGGCCGGAACAGCCGAACCTTGATCAGGCCGACCTTCTTGCCCTCTGCGGCGAGATGCTCGACCGCCTCCTGCGCGGCGCCGATGCTGGAGCCCATCAACAGGATGACCTGCTCGGCATCCTCGGCGCCGACGTACTCGAAGAGCTTGTACTGGCGCCCGGTCAGCTCGGCGAGCTGATCCATGCGCTGCTGGATAATCCCGGGCAGTGCGGCATAGTACGGATTTACCGTCTCGCGGCCCTGGAAGTAGACATCCGGGTTCTGGCTGGTGCCGCGAATGATCGGATGGTCCGGATTCATCGCGCGGTCGCGATGGGCCTTGACCAGATCCTCGTCGATCATGGTGCGAATCTGCTCGTGTGAGAGCTTTGAGATCTTGTTGACCTCGTGCGAGCTGCGGAAGCCATCGAAGAAGTGCAGGAAGGGCACCCGCGACTCCAGCGTTGCCGCCTGCGCGATCAGCGAGAAGTCCATGACCTCCTGCACCGAGGCCGAGCAGAACATCGCATAGCCGGTGGCGCGGCAGGCCATCACGTCGGAGTGGTCGCCGAAGATCGACAGGCCCTGGGCCGCCAGTGAACGCGCCGAGACATGGAACACCGTCGGGGTCAGCTCCCCGGCGATCTTGTACATGTTCGGGATCATCAGCAGCAGACCCTGCGAGGCGGTGAAGGTGGTCGACAGGGAGCCGGCCTGAAGCGCGCCGTGGATGGCCCCGGCGGCGCCGGCCTCGCTCTGCATCTCGATGACACTGGGGACCGTGCCCCAGAGATTCTTGACCCCCAACGAGGACCATTCATCCGCCCATTCGCCCATGTTGGACGAAGGGGTGATCGGATAGATGGCGATGACCTCGTTGGTCAAATGTGCGACGTAGGCGGCGGCTTCGTTGCCGTCGATGGTGACCATGTGCTCTTGCGACATCGTGTTACCACGTTGGATGGGTGATGGGTGCTCCGGCCGAGGAGCCTGTGAGCCGCCGGCGCGGTCTCCCAAGAGACATCGGCGATATCTAATGGGTAACCTGGACACCGGCTCGGTCGGAGGCGGAGAACTCGGCGAAACTATAACGAGATTCCTGCCTGCGCCGGCTGATCTCGGTTCAAGAACGACCAGGAAATCACCTCGCACATGATCCGGGTCAGGAAACTGAGGCGGTTGCTCCTGAAGTGCTCGAGGATGCCCTCTGTCCCTTTCGGTTTGGGCCAAATCTTATTATTGATTAACACCTTGGCGATAGGGTTTTAGCTGTCGATCATGGGTCGTTTCCGGGGTCAGGCAGGGTCGGCATTGGCATCGGCATCGGGCTGCTGGCGATCTCGTCGCTGGCTATAATCGGCGGATGACCGTCCCCCTGACTCCAGAGCGCGCGATCGCCTTGCGGCGCATGACCGAGGCTGACCTCGCCGAGGTCATGCAGGTCGAGTGCGAGGCCTATGCGGTACCCTGGACCGAGGGCATCTTTCGCGACTGTTTGCGTGCCAACTATTACTGTCTGGTCGCCGATCGGGCCGCACGTTTGATCGGCCATGCGGTGATGTCGGTGGCCGCGGGCGAGTGCCACATCCTGAATCTCTGTGTGGCGCCGAGCCACCAAGGCCGTGGACTTGGACGGCAAATGCTGCGGCGCGTGCTCGCGCTGGCGCGTCAGCGCGAGGCAGACACGGCCTTTCTCGAGGTGCGGGCATCAAACCAGGGCGCGATCCGGCTCTATCAGGCCGAGGGATTTGATGAGATCGGCCTGCGCAAGGGCTATTACCCGAGTGCTGACCCGAACCCTGATCCGAACCGAGACCATCGCGAGGACGCGGTGCTGATGGCGCGTGCGTTGTAACTGGCAGTTGGGCCGATCGCCAAAGGCTGGTTCAATGTATGCGTCTAGGCCGACAAGAAATCAGGATTTGGCTTGTCGAGCTTTACCGCTGTCGGCTCACTGATCGGCTCACTTCTTCTGATCAAGGGCCGAAGCAATGTCGGTTTGGGGGAAATCGTCACCCTTGTAGAGCAAGGGGCGATCCGTGCTTCTTGCCAAGGCATAAGCGAAGCAATCGCCAAAATTGAGGCCAGCCGGATGCTGGCCCTTGCCATAGTCCAAGTAAGCCTGTCGTGCGATCTCGGCCTGTTCACGGGTGACTGGGGCAACCTCAACGCGCGCTTTGGCCAGCAAGGCATCGAGCTGCCTGCCGGCAGCAGGCCCGAGCTGTTTGTCGATCACAATGCCGGCTTCAAGAAAATTGGCAGCGGACATCGTCCGTTGATCCGCGCCGGCAATTGCATCCGCGAAGCGGGCCGCATCATCCTCGTCGAACAGGATCGCCAGCACGGCGGAGGTGTCGATGATCACCGGGGCAGACCGGCGTCGTCGTAGAGAAGCGTGCCATGGTCGGTGGTGTCGCGACGGCCATAAGCCGCACAGCGCTTGCCGATGGCCTGAAGGTCGTTCGATAAGCTGTGCCGATCGCGTTCCCGGCGGGCGCGGTCTAAACGTTCATGCAGGGCGACGATGACCGCCTTTGTCTTGGACTCGCCGGTCAAGCAAGCCAACTCGGCGACCAAGGCGTCGGCCTCGGGACTCTTGATATTCAGTGACACAAGGTTTCTCCATTTGCAGAGAACAATGCTGGCTTTCTACCATCTACGCTTAGGATAGAGCAAACCAACCTTGATCTCGTCAACCTCCATTCGGGCATCCGTTGCTTTCAGCTCGTCCTGTGCCTGAAGGTTTACTTGAATGCTCACTGATGGACGTTTCTTCCCGTGGTCCTCGGGATTCGTCTTGTGATGTCGCTTCTATGATGCCGCTTTTGCCGCTTCGAGCGGCTGCAACGCGCGCTCGAAGTCGGCGGGGTTCAGATACTGAATGACCACGCCACCATCGGTATCGCGGGCGATATCAAGACCCTGGTCCGGATAGAGCCAGTGCACCACGCCGCGCTTCTCGGTGAGCTGGCGCTCGGGCTCGCCGAAACGGCCAACGATGTCCTCCGGGCGCAGGCTCTTCCAGGGGAGATAGGTGATCGAGCGGATCGGCGCCTCGGCGAGCGGTGCGGCATCGTCGGGGTCGAGCACCACCTTGCGGCTGCCGCTTGCGAGCTTGCTGGCGCGCAGGCCGCGGTCGTACATGCCGGCGAGTTGGTCCTGCGGGACCGCGAGCGAGACCACCCAATCGGCCTTTAGATTGCTGAGCAGGATGTTGTCGAAGTAGGCCTCGACGGTGAAATCCCTGTCAGGGGCGTCGGGTCTGGTCTCGGCGAACAGGTTGAGCTTGCCCTCTTCGCCGAGCAGCGCGCGCAGATCGGCCAGGGTGCTCTCGCCGAGCGTCAGACCAAACGCCTGCAGCTGACCGCTCGGCGCACGGCTGACGTCCCAGGGATAGAGCCGTATCCCGGCGCGCTCATCGGGGAAGGCGGATAGCAGCATCCAGATGCCGATGAAGGCGAGGAGGGCGCCGGTCAGCACCGAGAGCAGGATCTTGCGGTCCATTAGTGATGGCTCAGGCGTCGCTGATCAGGGCGGCAACCACGCGCCGGCCCTCACCGGCGAGGATGTTATAGGTGCGGCAGGCGGCGCCGGTGTCCATGATCTCGATGCCGATGCCTTGGGCGAACAGGCAGGCATAGAGGGCCGGGTCTGGGAAGCGCTGGCGCGCGCCGGTACCGAGCACCACGACTTGCGGCGCCAACGCGGCAATGACCTCGAAGTGCGCCGATGTTAGCTGCTCGAACTGGGCCGGCCCCCAATCGGTCAGGATGCGCCCTGCCGTGAGCGCGAGCGTTCCTTGGTAGTGCTGACCTTGGATGCGCACCTGGCCTGGCTCATGGGCCTCGATCAGTGGCCCAGCGTCGGTCTCGAATTCGGAGAATTTCATCGGTCAGCCCAGCACCGGCGTGCTCGGTCCAACCGCTGGGGGCGCCGGGCGTGGTGCCTCACCGTTGTCGAACGTCTCCTCCATGAAGTCGATGGCCGTCCGCTTGGTGCGTATGAAGTGGGTCTCATCGAGCAGGTTGAACAGCTTGCCGCGGCGTAGGGTCTCGTAGACCTGAGACTTGAGGCTCGAGAAGTAGAGCTCAACCCCATTGTCGCGGAAGGTCTCAATCACATCGCGCAAACGCTCCTCGCCGGTGACATCGATGTCGTTGATGCCGCTGCCATCAATCAGGACCGCGCGTGCCTGCGGGTTCTTGGAACGCGCCTCGAGCAAGACATCCTCGAAGCGTGAGGCATTGACGAAGTTGAGCGAGCCATCGAAGCGCACGACGATGAAGCGATTGCCAAGCGGCTCGACTTCATTGGTGCTCACGCCAGCCAGGCTGCCGTCAGGCCGACGGCCGAGGATATCGGTACGCGGCTGCATGGTGCGGACCAGGAACAGCACGATGGCGAGTCCGGCGCCGAGCAGGATGCCGTTGGCGAGCTGCGGTGCCATGGCCAGGGTGGCAAGGAAGGTAATCAGGCCCACCAGGGCCTCCTGACGCTCGATCTTCCAAGCGCGCACCAGTGAGCGGATGTTGATCAGTCCGAACACCGCCATCATCACGATCACCGCCAGCACGGCCTGCGGCAAATGGTAGAGCAGCGGCGTCAGGAACAGCAGCACCAACATCACGGCGATGGCGCTGATGATCGCGAACAGCCCGGTCTTGGCGCCGTTCTTGGCCGCCACCGCCGAGCGCGAGAAGGAGCCGCTGACGGTGTAGGAGCTGAAGAAGCTGCCGACGATATTGGCCAGGCCCTGACCGACCAGTTCCTTGCTGGTATCGACCCGCTCGCGGGTTTGCGCGGCGATCGCTTTGGAGATCGAGGTCGCCTCCATGAAGCCGATCAGCGCCATCACCAGCGCCGATGGGAACAGGGTCCAGAAGAAGTCCATACGCATCTCTGGCACCTGGAAGCTGGGCAAGCCCGCCGGGATGGCGCCGACCACGGCGCCACCGCCCATCATCTTGATCTGATCACCATCGACCTTGTTGATGCGCCAGGTGTGGCCGTCGGCCTGGGCATCGGCTGGTACGGTGCCGTGGCGGTAGAACAGATCACGCCCATCTTCGGTCAGCACATGCTCGAAGCGGAGGTTGTGCAGCGCGACCTGGCGCTCGTTGTTGGCCAGCTTGCGTTGATTCATCTCGCGGGTCAGCACACGGAGATCGGCCTCTAGCAGCGCTACCTCGGTGAACCGATCGGCATCATCGGCGCTGATCAGCTCGCGCATGTCTTGGTTGATACGCGCGGTGGTGGTGCCGAGCGAGTCGATCGCGCGTGCGGTGGAGGCGAAGCCCGCCGCCAGGGTGCGCGCCTCTTGGTCTTGGATGGCGTCGAGGGCAACCGACTGGTTGCGCTCAAAGCCGATCCACCAGCTCAACAGCGTTAGCAACACCACCGCTAGCAGCACCCCGGGGATCTTCGGCATCACCCGGCGAGCGCCGATGATGATGATGAAGGTTGCGAGCGCGAACAGCAGCGTTGGCAGATGGGTCTGCGGTAACTGCACGATCACGGTCCAGAGATCGAGCACAAAGTTATCGGTGCGCGGGAAGGGCACGTTGAGGATCTTGCTCAGCTGCGATAAACCGATGATCAGCGCCGCGGCATTGGTGAAGCCGACGATGACCGGGCTGGAGAGGAAATTGACCAGGATGCCCATGCGCAGCAGCCCGAGCGTCAAGCGTAGCACCCCGACCATCAGCGCCAGCATCACCGAGAGCACGATGAAGTCTTCGCTGCCGAGTGCGGCCAGCGGCAGCACCGCTGCCGCCGACATCAGCGAGAGCATGGCGACTGGGCCGGTATGGAGCTGCGGCAGTGAGCCCCAGAGCGAGGCGACGATCACCGGCATGAACGAGGCATAGAGCCCGTAGACCACGGGCAGGCCGGCGAGCTGCGCATAGGCCATGCTCTGCGGCACCAAGACCAGCGCGACCGTAATACCAGCGATCAGATCGCCGCGCAGTCGGTCACCGGAGAGCGGGAACCAGTTCAGGAACGGAAAGAGCGTCTTCAACATGGGGGCAGGGCGCATAGGGCGTCTCGAAACTCGATAGGTCGGCTTTACCGGCTTTTCTGACGCGCTATTCTAGCCTGCCTGATCTCTGCCAAGCATTGATGTTAAGTGGAGAGTGCATCAATGCTATCAATCTGAATCCCTCGTGATCGCTCTCGTTGTCTCCCCCCACTGGTTGAATTTGCACCGGCGTTGAGGGACAGCTGGGGTTGGCCTGCGGCACAATGACCCGATGCAACGCTTAGGCTCACTACGCAATGCCGTTTTGTTGTTCGTCTTGCTGCCACTGCTCGGCATCCTCGTGGTGGTGGGCATGCTGGGCCTGCGCGAGCTCGAGGGGCAGATGACGCGGCGCTTGCAGGACGATATCGAGCTGGTGGCGCGCTCGATCCGTCTGCCGATCGCGGCCGCGATGGTGCGTGGCGATACCGATGCGGTGCAGGAAGCGCTGGATTCGGTGTTTCAGATCGATCAGGTGTTTGGCGCCTACGTCTACGACCGCGCCGGCGCGCGGGTGGCCACCAGCGGTCCGCGCAGCCCCTTGCTGGAGCGGCGTCGCGATGCGCGCGAACTCACTGCCGAAGGCACTCAGGGGAGCTTCGAGGAGCGCCGCGGCCGCGCGGTGTTCTCGTTCTTCCTGCCGCTGTTCGACGCTGCCGGCCAGGTGGTCGGGCTGCTGCAGGTGACGCGCGATCTGTCCCGCTTTCAAGACTATCTGGAACGTCTGCGCTGGCTCGGCAGCAGCGCCCTGGGTCTGCTCGCTGTGGTCTTCGTGCTGGTGGTGTTGATCGGCCATCATCGCGCGGTCGGTCGCCATGTGCGCGGACTCACCGGCGCGATGGAGCCGATCGGGACCGGCGAGTCAGGACTGCGCGTGCCAGAGCGTGGACCCGATGAATTACGCCGTCTTGGCGCCAGCATCAATGCCATGATCGCGCGCTGGGAGGCCTCTGAGCAGCGCCTGCACGATCAGCGCGCGCGTGAGGCGCAACTCGAGCGTGAACTGCGTCAATCGGAGAAGTTGGCAGCGATCGGCCGACTCGCCGCGGGCTTGGCGCATGAACTCGGCACCCCGCTCGGCAGTGTTGCCGGGCGCGCCCAGCGCGCCGCCCGTCAGTTGCCGCCGGAGGCACCGGCGCGGGGCGAGCTGACCCAGTTGCTCGCCGAACTGGGGCGTGTGGAGCGCATCGTCCGTGAGCTGCTCGATTTCGCTCGACAAGGGGTGTTGAACCGGCGCTCGGTCGAGCTGACGCCCTTGATCAAGGGTGTTGTGACGCGCTCTCGCCAGGCCGCGCCGCGCGGTGACCTGCAGGTCGAGATCGCCTTGCCCGAGCAGCTGGCCGAGCTGACACTGGATGTCGACCCGCTGCGGTTGGAGCAGGCGCTCGGCAACCTCTTGGATAATGCCCTGCAGGCGGCGACGCATCAGGTGTGGATCAGCGCCGAGCTGGCTGACGATCAGCTCTTGCTGCGGGTCGCGGATGATGGCCCTGGGGTCGCGCCCGAGGCCGTTGAACGCCTGTTTGAGCCGTTCTTTACCACCAAACCGGTCGGCCAGGGCACTGGGCTCGGGCTGGCAGTGGCCCGAGCCGCCATCGCCGAGCATGGAGGCCAGCTCTGGCTGGCCCCAGAAGCCGAGCAGGGAGCCTGCTTCTTGATCGCCTTACCGCTGTCTGGCGCTACGCGGGCGACCTTGAGTCAGCCCGAGCCTCTTGCGCCAGCGCCGCCATACCGCAGCAAATGATGAACCCAGATTCAGATTCAGATCATGTCTGCTGAACCCGTGCGTCCAGACACCCCCGCAACCGAGCGCCCACTGATCTTGGTGGTCGAGGACGATCACGGCTATCGCCAGTTATTGCTCGAGGAGCTGGAAGACGCCGGCTATGCCCTGATCGGGGTGGCCGATGCAAGTGCGGCACAAGCGGTGCTTGCCAACCAAGCGGTGGCGCTGGTGCTGAGCGATCTGCGGCTGCCAGGTGAGGACGGGCTCGCGGTGTTGCAGGCGACCCGCGCGCTGACCCCCCGACCCGGCTTCATCATGCTGACCGGCTTTGGCACCATCGACCAGGCCGTGGCGGCGCTCAAGGCGGGCGCGGATGATTTCCTCACCAAACCGGTTGACCTCGAGCATCTGCGCTTGGCGGTGGCGCGGGTGCTGGAAAACCGGCAGCTACAGGCGGAGGTGGCGCGCTACCGGCAGGTCCTCGCTGGTGGCGAGTTCCACGGCATGCTCGGCAAGAGCCCGGCGATGCGCGCGCTCTATGACCTCATCCGGCGCATCGCGCAGTCGGATAGCAGTGTCTTGATCACTGGCGAATCCGGTACCGGCAAGGAACTGGTCGCGCGGGCGCTGCATGCCGAGAGTCCGCGCGCTGCGGCGCCTTTTGTCGCGCTCAACTGTGCCGGCATCCCGGAGAGCTTGCTCGAATCCGAGCTGCTCGGCCATGCTGCCGGCGCCTTCAGTGGCGCGCGAGGCGCGCGTCAGGGGCTCTTCGTCGAAGCCCACGGCGGCACCCTGTTCCTCGACGAGATTGCCGAGATGCCGACGGCGATGCAGACCAAGCTGTTGCGGCTGCTGCAAGACGGCCGTGTGCGACCCGTCGGCGCCAATCGAGAGATCAGCACCGATGTGCGCATCGTCGCCGCCACCCATCGCGATATCGGCGCGCGCATCGCCGAGGGGCAGTTCCGCGAGGATCTGTTCTACCGCTTGGAGACCTTCCGCATCGAGGTGCCGCCGCTGCGCGATCGGGGTGATGATATTGCCGCGCTATTACAGCGTTTCTTGGAGTCGCAGACGGTAGCGCGCAAACGCCCAGCGCGGCGTTTCGCGCCCGCGGCCTGGCGCGCCTTGCTGCACTACCGCTATCCCGGCAACGTGCGTGAACTGGAGAATCTGGTCGAGCGCGCGGTGACCCTGGCGCCGGATGTGCTGATCGGTCTTGAGGATCTGCCGGAGTGCGTGCGCGCCGAGGCGAGCGCGTGCGAAGGGCTGGATCAGTCTGCAGCGGCCTTGGATTCAGCTTCGATTTCGGCTTCAGCACCAGCCTCGGGAGCTGCAACCTCGGTATCGCAAGCCTCGACACCGGGAGCTTTGGCACCGCAAGCCGATGAAGACTGGCAGACCTTGGCTGAGGTGGAGGCGCGTTACATCCGCTCGGTGCTGGATTGGACCCAGGGTAACAAGCAGCGCGCGGCCAAGATTTTAGGCATCGGGCGCAAGACCCTGTATCGCAAGCTCGATGATGAGCAGGCTGGATCGTGAGCAGTTTACCCTGAGCAGCTTACCGGGAAACAACCGCTTCATTGTCCGGGTGGCGACGTCCGGGTGGCGACGCGCAATGCCCCTTAGCGATGAGCAGGCAGGCGTTCTGAGCCAGCTCGGTGCTGAGCCGGGTCACTATGCCACGTAGCCGAATGATACATGTGTCTCTTTGACTCGCTTGGCGAGACCGCTGGCACTGGCGCTCAACCGGAGGCTTTGCTTTTAACACATTGGTTATAAAACTATAATCATCTTTTTTATCCAGGTTGGCACGGCAGGTGAAAGAGGTTGGCTGCCATTCACAACAATCTCACTTGGAGGTTTCAGATGATGATGACACGCCAACCACTGGCTCCAGCACTGGCATTCACCGCACTGCTCGCCGTGACCGGCACGGCCTGGTCTCAGTCAAACCCAGCCGGCCAAGCTCCGGCTGGTCAGCCTCCGGCTGGCCAGGGCGCAGGCGGCGCTCCGGGCGCAGATTTTCAAGCCCCACCGAGTGAGCCGATGACGGTCGACGATTCAACCGTCTCGAACTTTGCCGATGCCTTCCTGGGGGTGCAGGAGATCAGCGAGGATCTCACCGAGAAGCTGTCGAATGCACCGAGTGCCGAGGCCGCGCAGAGTCTGCAGCGCGAGGCCCAAGATGAGATGGCGCAGAAGGTTGAAGAGACCGGTATTACGGTTGAGCAGTACAACGAGATTGCCATCAGTATGCGCCGTGATCCGCAACTCGCCGAGCGGGTCAAGACCGCCGTTGATCAGGCGCGTTAATGGCCCGTCAAAAAGCTGCAGCCTATACTCGGATGCTGAAGCGCTCGGGCAAACGCCAGGCCAGTGCTTGATGAGCGCCGATTGAGCTGCAGATCCTGAGCCGTACACGCAGTGAGCCTAGCCGCCCACTGAGTGAGCGTCTCTCGAACAAGCCGCCGGCCATCCTGGTCGGCGGCTTTCTGTTTTTTTGACGATTGTTACTCGAGGAGAGAGGAGATCGATATGCATCAGGGCTTTATCGCGACCGCCTTCCTGTTTGGGGTCATCGGCCTGCCAGCGAGCGCCGAGACGGCTCTGCCTGCCGAGACCGCGGCCAAGGCGCAGGTGCTGATCAACATGAACCCACTGCTTGGCGGTTATGCCATCGACGTGCGATCAAGCGATGCCGGATTGCGTCTCGACGGCGCTGTCGCCAATGAGATCGAAGCCCATCTGGCGATGCAGCTCGCGCGGTTGATCGCTGGGGATGACGCCGAGGTTGAATCAGCGTTGGCGTTGGATGCGCCGATGCCCGAGGCCAACAGCGGCTTGATCAGCGAAGTTCAGGATCGAACCACCGCCGCCCGGTTGCAACAACGTCTGCGCTGGCAGATCAGCAATCTCCCTCTGGATGTCCAGATTGAGGTCGAGCGTGGCGTGGTGCGATTGAACGGCCAGGTCGGCACCTCGGCCACCAAGGATCGGATCGCCGCGATGGCGGAGAGTACCGAAGGTGTCAACGAGGTCTTCAATTACATCAGTGTCGATCCCAGCCTGATCGCCGAGGAGCGCGAGCAGCAAGGGCGTGCCGAGCAGTTGGAGCGAGGCGATGGCTGGATCAGCAGCCGTTTGCGGGCCTTACTGCAGTCCGATACGACGGTGAGTGACCGCGCCATCGAGATCAAGGTGAGGGGGTCCGTGGTGACACTGAGCGGCTCGGTGACTTCTGCGGCCGAGCGCAGCGTTGCCGAGACCATTGCGAGCGAGATACCCGGGGTGCGCGAGGTCGATTCGCGCCTGATCATCGAGCGGCTGTTGTGACAGGCCAGTTCTGACATGGCTGTTCTGAAACGGCCGCGCCAGCGGGACAAAAAAAACCGCCCGAGCTGAGTGCAGCGCGGGCGGTGTTTTAAAGGAGGAGTGGATGGTTCCGGGATCTAAGGTAGCAGCCTCTGCGCAGCGCGTATTTGACAATCCACAATCTGCCCCTGATGCCGGCCTGTTACTGACATCCTAGCGACGCTTCGGCCTCCGACCGCGTAGTCTCTCTATTTCAACGCTGACAACGATCGAACGCTCCCCATGGCCCTTGCACGACTCCGCAGCAGACTGACGTGGCTGTTTCCCTTCCTGGTCTGGCTGCCCAAGGTGCGTCCGGAGGATCTGCGCGCTGATCTCGTCGCCGCGCTGACCGGTGCCGTGATCGTGCTACCGCAAGGCGTGGCCTTCGTGACCATCGACCCTGAACTTCATGGTCGGCGTGCTCGAATTGGCGCGCGGGTTTGCGCGCCTCGGGGCGCTGGTCAATTTCATCTCACACTCGGTCGTGGTCGGCTTCACCGCCGGCGCGGCCTTTCTGATCGCCGCCAAGCAACTGAAGCACTTCTTCGGCTTGGAGATGGATAGTAGTGGCCACTTCCATCACATCCTGATCGAGTTCGGTCAGCATCTGATCGACATCAACCCCAGCGCCACGGCGGTCGCGGTCTCCACCTTGCTGATCGGCATCGCGGTGAAACGCTGGCTGCCGAAGCTGCCGTACATGATCGCGGCGCGCGGCGGTTATCGCAGCGGGCAGACCCTGGCGGATGAGGCCAAGCGCCGCCAACGCGAGGGCGGCGATCCATGCGATCTACCAGAAGCTCGATAAGGCGGTCTGTGCGACCTGCGAGAAGCGGATCTTTCGGGAATGCGCGGGGGCCTGAACGGCCAGCGCATCAGATGTCAGGGTTGTCGATGGCCAGCCCCGCCTGACGCAACAAGGCCCGCAGGCGGGCGTTTTCGGCCTCGGCCGCATCGGCCCGGCGCATCGCTTGCTCGGCCCGGTACCCCTCCTCCCGAGCGCTCGGAATCCGCTGACCCTGATACCAGAGCCGCACCTTGCGCCCCGGCCGCCACTGATCCGGCTCCAGCACCTCCAGCTCCAGCCCCGGCACCGCCTGACTGCGAAACCGGCGATCCGCGGGCAGTGTCGCCTCCCGATAGCGCCCGTCGTCGGCATCAAGCCAAAACCAGCGCAGCGCGCGCGGGTCCTTCAATTCCGGATAGAGCAGCCCGAATTCCGGCACGCCGTTGGTGGCATTGCGGTCGCGCATCCGCTCGCTGTCCTTGCGCTCCTTCTCCGCGCGCTCGGTGCTCACCACCTCCAGCGCCAGCCGCAGATCCGTGGCCATTGCCCGCTCCAGGTCAGGGGTGTCCGCCAGCGCGTAGTCTGGATAGAGGATGCGCTGTTGGTCGTCCTCCTGCACCCAGTACCAGATTGGGTTGTCGCTCAACACCCGCAGGCCAGTCCAGTCGGCGAGCTGATCCAGAAAGGCTCCCAGATCGCGGATCATGGCAGAGTGAGCCGGCGATTGCGCCATGTCGAATTCTTCGTCGAAATAAGGGATGCCAATCGTGGCCTCAGGCGGAAACGGCTGCCGACGCAGCCGCGCACGCGCAATCTCGGCGGGCGAGGATGGGCAAGCTTCGCGGACGGGCTGGGCAAGCGAAGACATCGGCGACTCCGGCGCGGTGGCAAAGTGGGCGGATGCGATTTGAGTCTAGGGCAGTCAGGACCGGCAGGCTAGGGGATGATCATGGGTTTTGCAGCTCGACAAAAAAGACCGCTCGTCCGCATCAGCTCGGCAGATCCTCTTCTTCGAGCAGTTGTTCGACGCTGAACGGGCAGGTCTCTGGAAAGCTGGAGGATGCAAGCCCGGTCTCGAGGATCGCTTGTTTGCGCGCGCCGGGATAACGGCTGGCGGCGAGGTCGTCGAGTCGTGGTCGAAGGCTCGGGCTATCGCGCAGGATGGCGGCGATCTCATCGCGCGCATTGGCAATGGATAAGCGCCAACTGACACCGCGATGGCTGGGCTGATGATGCCACTTGAGCAGGTACAGCATCAGGATCTTCAAGTGACTCTCTAGCGCGCGGCGGTCGCTCTTGCCCATGTCTTCGATCTCCTCGGCGACTTGCAAGAGATTGACCTGATCAAGCTGGCCTGAACGCAGTTGTCGCGCGGTTTGGACCGTCCACGCATAGAAGTCGCCATCGTATTCGGCGAGCCTGTTTGTGGGATTGGTCATTGTTGGCGGCTCCTGGAGTTACCTGCGGTTGCCTCGCCTGCTTGAGTGGTTATCATAACCACCATGAACAGCAAGCAGATCATCAAGCAACTTGAGGCGGATGGCTGGTATTTGGCGAGGGTCAAAGGTTCGCATCACCAGTTCAAACATCCCTCGAAATCAGGCTTGGTGACTGTCAAGCATCCTGATGGTGATGTTCCCGTCGGCACCTTGAACAGTATCCGTAAGCAGGCGGGTTGGAAACACTAGGAGAGTATCATGCGTTTTCCGGTGGTCTTGCATTCCGACGATGGTGTGCGCTTCGGCGTGACGGTACCCGATTTGCCTGGCTGTTTCTCTGCGGGTGACAGCTTCGACGAGGCTTTAGATGCGGTATTGGAGGCGATCGACCTGCATCTTGAAGGGCTCACCGAGGACGGGCAGGAGATTCCGATACCGGGATCGATTGCCGAGCATCGCACGCATCCCGATTTCGCCGATGGCGTCTGGGCGGTGGTCGATGTGGATGTCTCGCGCTATGAGGGCCGCGCGGAGAAGATCAATATTACTTTGCCGCGCCGCCTGCTGACGAAGATCGACGCCTATGCCAAGGCGCATGGCGCAACGCGCTCAGGCTTCCTAGCCGATGCGGCAAGGGCGGCGATGCGTTAACCTGAATCTCACGCGATACCGCGATGGCTGGGCTGATGATGCCACTTGTGCAGGTGCAGCATCAGGATCTTCAGGTGGCTCTCCAGTGCGCGGCGGTCGCTCTTGCCCATGTCTTCGATCTCCTTGGCGACCTGCGCGAGATCGACCTGATCAAGCTGGCCTGAACGCAGCTGTTGCGCGGTTTGCAGGCTCCAAGCATAGAAGTCGCCATCGTATTCGGCGAGCCGATCTGTGTGGTCAGTCATAGCTGCTCCCTGAGTACGGGCTTGATTAGAGCGTATCCGTCGCTGCTTCGAGCAGTGCGATCTCCTCGTCGGTCAGCGCGAACAGCGCATAGACGAGGCTGTCGATGCGCGCCTCGGCTTGGGCGATCTCCGCCGTCAGGCGGTTGATGTGGGCTCTGTCGCGGTTGATCCAGTCTTCCCAGTCGGAGCGTTCAGCCAGTGGAATCTCGGCCTTGAAGGCCTTCTTGATCTCGGCGCGGAAGGCGGCGAAGTCGGGCAGGGTCCACCACTCCTGGAGCTTGGTGGTCAGTTTGGGTTGTCGCTCTGGCGGGCACAGATCGGGGATGCGGCGCAGGAGCGCTTGTTGGAGGTGCAAACGCTGCTCTGCGGCTTGGCTGGCGCGTTCGGCCTGCTCAGCCAGTGCGGCTTTAATTTCCGATGACCACTCCGGGATCGGCAAGGTCTCGACGTATTGAACCCGCAACTCGTGGTAGCCACCGCGAACCGGTGGACTCATCGAGGAGAGGACAAACCAGAGGACGCGACTGTTCAGCAGCGCCAGCAAGGCGGTGTCGTCGGAGGGGATCAGATAGGACTTGTCGTTCGAGAAGGCGCCTTGAGGCTCGAACAAAAAATTGCGCGTCGCATTGAAGTGCGGATAGCTGATCTTCGGCGCGGCGAAATGCGGTGCATAGGCCTCCTGCGCCTGTTGCAGCTCGTACCAGGCCTGCTTGGTCGCACGCTGCTCCAGCTTGTCCTTGAACGGCCATAGCCAGTCGCGAATCGCCGGATAGTCGTCGATGTCGATCCGGTTCTTCGGGATGTAGATCAGCCAAAGCCCGCGCGGCTCGGCGCGCCAGCGTTTCAGATCCTTGCCTTCCAGAAAGGGTTTCAGCAGCTCGGCGGAGCGGGGGTCTTGCGCGCAGAGTCGCTCCTTGGTCGGGGTGTCGATCACGAAGGCCTTGTTGAGGCCGGTCTTGATCCCATAAAGCGGCGCGCCATAGACCTCCTTCAGCGTCTTCTTCCCGGTGCGGATCTTGTCGCGCAACTCCCGCAGCCCCGGATTCTCCAGCTCCCAGGAGCCATCACCGAGCGCCGCTTGCGGATAGGGTCCAGCAGCGGCCTCCCAACTGGCGAGGAAGTTGGTGTCTGGCAGGCTGTCCAACTTCCAGAACCGCAGCGCATGGTCGGTCGGCGCGGCGCCCTTCTTCAGGGTCAGGATCGCCGGGTAGGTGGTGACGCCCTCGAAGACTTGCAGATCGCCAAAATCGACCACCGCTTCGAGGGTCGCCTCGCGTAGCAGATAGTGGCGCAGCGGCTTGCCGGAGCCGGTCTTGAAGAAGGTGTTCGAGGAGATGAAGCCGAGTCGGCCGCCCGGTTTCAACAGTTGCAGCCCGCGCTCATAGAAATAGCAATACAGATCGGCGCGGTCGGAGACGACCTGGTAATGCTGCTCGAGATAGGGCTTGAGCTGTTTGAGCCGTTCCATGCGCACATAGGGCGGGTTGCCGAGCAGGATGTCGAAGCCGCCTTCGGCGAGGATCTCTGGAAAGGCCTGGCTCCAATCGAGGCCGCGCCCGAGATAGGCGAAGCGATCATCCCCGATCAGACTGTCGCCGACCTTGAGGTTGTCGGAGAGGCTGTCGAGCGTCTTACCGCGCCGGGCGGTCTTGATCCAGAGCGAGAGCTTGGCGATCTCGACGCTTTCGACGTTGACATCGACGCCGAACAGATTGTTGGTCAGGATCTCGCTGTCCGGGTCGAGCAGATCGTCGACGTATCCCGGCCGGCCTTCCAGCTCGGCGATCTTCTGATTGACGCGCGCCAACTCGGTCTTCATGAACTCGAAGGCCATGATCAGGAACACGCCCGAGCCGCAGGCCGGATCAAGGATGCGCAAGGTCTTGAGTCGGTCGCGATACGCCTGCCAGGCTTCCCGTTCGGCAGTCTTCCGGCGCCAGGCGATCGCGCTGTAGTCGGAGAGGTCCGTGTCTTTTTTGGCATGCGCGCGCAGGATCTCGGTGAAGATCTCGTCGAGATGCGCGCCCAAGGTTTCGGCGACGATGAAGCGCGCGATGTAGTCGGGCGTGTAGACCACGCCATCGCGTTTGCGCCGCCCGCTGGTGCCACTGGTCTTTTTTGGCCCCTGTTCCGGCTCCGGCCCCTGCTCCAGACCAGGGCCGTCTTCGCTGAGCGCCTGCGCCTGCAACTGCTCCACGTCCGTGATGGACTGCTCGAAGATATGGCCGAGCACGGTGACCGAGACTTCGGAGGCGAAGTCATACTCGCCGAGGGTCTTGAAGCCTTCGCAGAGGCTGTCGGCCAATGGAAGGTTGTCGATGGTCTCGTCGTCGGCGAACAGGCCGCCGTTATAGGGCTGGATCTTCAGCGCCTCGCTGCCTTGATCGATCGCCCGGAACAGCCCCTTGAAGTTGTCCCAGATGGGACGCGGGTTATAGGGATCGCTGGTCTCGAGCGCCTTGGCCAGGGTGTCGCTCGGTAACAGGCCGGTATCCTCGGCGAAGGCGATGAACAGCACGCGGTCGAGGATCTTCTGGGCGATGGCGATCGCGTGCAGGGGCGCGATGCTCGCGTTCGCCGCCCGCACCGCGCTGATCAACTGCAACCGCAGCGCCTTGTAGTCCTGATACAGGCTATCGGTGATGTCCTTGTCTTCGCGGCGACTCTCGTGCAGCAGCTCCAGCGTGCGCCCGGAGAGGAGATTGTCGGCGGCGAGCAGGAGGATGAAGCGGGCGTATTCCTCGGGCTCGGTGAGTCTGTCCAGTCGGAAGTGCTCAAAGGCGGCGGTGCCCTCGCCGAATCCATACAGCCGCAGCTCGACCATGTTCGAGACGATGACCCATTTCACGCCGCGCGCGTGCATCGCGTATTCCCACGCCTGTTGCACCGGGCTCTTGTTGCGGCCGGGCATGATGGCGTCGAGGTCGCGGGTCGTGGCGCCCTTCAGCTCGAAAGGCGCCAGAATCTCGGGCGTCTCGCCGCCAAAGCGGCCGAGCGCGAGATCGACGCTGCCGCGCAGGATGTTCTGTTCGGTCGCCAGGTTGTACTCGGCACCGCTGGTCGGCCCCTGGTAACCGAGCACGCCTTCGACGATCTTGGCCGCGAACTGGCCATGGAGCGCGACCTCCTTGAGGGTCTCGATGCGCCGGTCGCGGATCATCTCGGCCCAAGCTTCGAGCAGGCTGAGGTGAGCGGCTGGAATCGCTTGGGCGGTTTGGTTACGCGCGATGGTCTTGGGGTTGAAGAGGTGCAAGGGTTTCTTCCTAATCGACTTTTTAGCTGGTTCTGAAGTTTGCTGCTGTTGCCTTCTTTGCTCTAGTGGTTATCATCACCACCATGGACAGCAAGCGGATCATCAAGCAACTCGAAGCGGATGGCTGGTATTTGGCGAGGGTCAAAGGGCTTGGTGACTGTCAAACATCCTGATGGTGATGTTCCCGTCGGCACCTTGAACAGTATTCGCAAGCAGGCGGGTTGGAAACACTAGGAGAGTAAGATGCGTTTTCCGGTGGTCTTGCATTCCGACGATGGTATGCGCTTCGGCGTGACGGTACCCGATTTGCCTGGCTGTTTCTCTGCGGGTGACAGCTTTGACGAGGCTTTAGATGCGGTGTTGGAGGCGATTGATCTGCATCTTGAAGGGCTCACCGAGGACGGGCAGGAGATTCCGATACCGGGATCGATTGCCGAGCATCGCACGCATCCCGATTTCGCGGATGGCGTCTGGGGGGTGGTCGATGTGCATGGGGCAACGCGCTCAGGCTTCTTGGCCGATGCGGCAAGAGCGGCGATGTACTCGCAAGTCCAATCGGCATCTGACAGACGAAAACGGCCATGACATCTGTAACCATGATCTACGAAGATGCGCCGGCAAGCATTCCGGTACCCGATGACATGCGGAATCGCCGAGTTGAGGCTGTGTTTCGCGCTCTGGATGAAACAGTCGACGAGGATTCAGGCAAGAAGCCTGGTTCGACAACGCATCGGGAGATCACGCCCACCAACAAAGCAAGCCTTCCAAGCTTGGCTGAATTCCGCGGACGGCTGCCAAGACAGCGCATCAGCGCCGGAGAGTTTTGTCGAGCGATGCGTGATCAGGATCGGTATTGATGCATTATGTCGATACCAGTGTCCTGATCGCTTATCTGACTCCCGAGGAATTTTCAGAGCAAGCGGACCAGGCATTGCGAACAACCGCCTACCAACCACTGTTGTTGAGCGCGTGGACTGAAACTGAACTCGTTTCGGCCCTTGGCATCAAGTGCCGCACCGAACAGATCGACGAAAACGACGCCGACGCTGCCTTGGCCAAATACCAAGAGATTCGCGATCGTTTTGTTCATCTCTCAGTGATGGAGCAGGATTATCACAGTGCGGCACAACTGCTGCGTCATTGGCGACTCGGGTTGCGAGCCGGAGATGCCTTGCACCTTGCTGTTGCTCGTCGCCACGCGAGCGTCATCCTCAGCCTGGATAAGGTGCTGGTCAAAGCTGCACAGGTATTAGGCCCAGGTGCAATCAATCCGTCCAAGGAGCAACGCGCTCAGGCTTCCTAGCCGATGCGGCAAGGGCGGCGATGCGTTAACCTGAATCTCACGCGATACCGCGATGGCTAAGCTGATGATGCCACTTGAGCAGGTACAGCATCAGGATCACGATGTCGGCTGGAGTAAGAAGATGCCCGATCAGAACAACACAGCGTCTATCACAATCATTCCAGGCACCGCCGGCGGACAACCGCATATTGCAGGCCGCCGGATCAAGGTCCGCGATATCGTGTTTCAGCACGAGTACCTCGGCCGACATGCCGATGAGATCGCCAGCGAGCTTGATCTCGGCCTCGCGCAGGTGTATGCCGCCAGCCCTTTTAAGGTGCATAAAAGCAACATTTAAAATCAGCGACTTACGATTCCATGTGAATCTGCCGGTCACCGAACCACGCGATCCGTCGCAAGCACCTTGACGAAGAATCAGGGGCTTGCAGTCAGGTGAATTTCGTCACCTTAAAAGGGCTGGTGTATGCCGCTTTAGCGTACTATTTTGATCATCAGTCCGAGATCGATGGGGACATCACTGATCGGGACGCCTTCGTTGCGGCGATGCGTCAACGGACAGGGTCCTTGTTGATGCCAATGAGATGCACGGGCATATCGAGTTCATATGATCGGCGATGATTGCTTTTGCCGAGATTCCGCTTAGCTGGATCCGAACTTAGTGGCAATGCCAGCGTGGCTCCGGATGCCAACGCCTCACAGCAGCTTGACCAGCGCGGCAACGATCGCGATCGCGACGGTCATCATCCCGCCGAGCTTGATGATGAGGCGATATTCCAGCTCGCGAACCTCGGCCTTCAGGGCCAACTCCAGCGCCTGCAGATCGGTCTTGGTCGCCAGCTCGGCCTCAATGTGAGCGGCGCGAAACGCCTCGGAGATCGCCTCGGCCTGGCTCTCGGGGATGCCGGCATCCTTGAGCGTGCGGATGAATCGATGGGTGTCGAAGGTGATGGTGGTCATGCGCGGCCGTTGTCAGTCAGTGCTGACGGATAACATGGTCCGGCGGATGGTGGGTGTCAACGGCTCAGCCGCTGAGCACCGCGCCACGGTTGAAGTTGTCGATGTTCTGGCACATCAGGCGGCGTGACGCGTCGCCAGCAGCGACTCCGGCTTGAATTCCGCGCCGAGGTGCAGGTCCACCGGGGCGATGCCCGCGACCTCGCACTGTGACAGCAGGGTTGACAGCGCCTCGTAATAGCCCATCAGCCGCCCCTGCTCATAGTCCGATCCCCCGCTCACGGCTTCGGCGGAGTCCTTCAGGGACTGCGCGACCTCTTCCAGGACGACCAGCGCATCTTGTTGCTTGCTCATCGTTTCCGCTCCGCTAGGATTCTTTCTAAGATTTCAATTTGCTGCGTAAAGTTGGCGATCTCTTTCGGCCAGTACGGAAGTGGCGTGGGGGAGTTGGGGAGTGGGGGGTGGACGATTTGATTCTCAAGCCGGTCTGTGTATCCCGCCGTTCAGTCTGTTGCGCGAAACTCGAAGGGATTGAGCAACTCGACACCAAAGCTGGCGAAATCTGTGACATTGCGCGTCACCACCTTGAGTCCTTGCACCTTGGCAATAGCGGCGATCATGGCGTCTTCGTAGAGCGTGTCCGAGGTGCGGTGCATCAGCCTCGCCCAGCAACGGAATGCCGGCCCATCCATGGGCAGGAGACGATAGGAGCCACTGACCAGATCCAGCCAGGCTTCGATTTCCTTTGCTTTCTCGGCATCCTGCTCGCGGGTCAACTCAATGCCGGCCTGAATTTCGCCCAGAGTGACGGTGGCGAGATGAAGATGGGTGTCGTCAACCGATTTGAGCCAGGCGATCACAGCGCCATGTGGCCGTTGTTTGCGCAACTCAGAGACGACATTGGTATCAAGCAAGTACACAGCGCTTACTGCTCCAGCCTGGTGGCGGGTCGCCGCCGAGCCTTGCCGCGTGGGGGGACAAGCTGGTCGGTGCGGGCCGTATCAGTGAGCAGCAACTGCTTGAGTGAGGGCCGTGCGGCCACCTGAAGCCGTCGCCAATCGTCAATGGGAACCAGCACGGCGGTTTCGATCCCGCGTCGGGTCACTATCTGAGGGCCTTCGCTCACGCAAGCATCCAAGAATTCACTAAAGCGCGCTTTCGCGTCCTGAACGGGCCAACTAAGCACTGGGGTTCTCCAGATTGAAATGACTAGGCATAAGACTAGTCTATTCTCGCCCCGGACTCTGAACAACCCCGTTTTGAGAACCGATGCCGGCTTCTGGCTTGGGCATTCTCCATCGCTGATTTCCAAAAGCGGTCATCCATGGGCATCGGCTTTGTGTCTCCACCCATCCTCTGGCGTTGAGCCGATCAACCTCGATCAACCAGTGCCGCGATGCTCGGGCTAAT